>JASHXK010000295.1 GCA_030043575.1 Terriglobales bacterium | reverse complement strand
GCGGGAATCAATGCCGACCTGGCGCTCTTTCTCAACCTGGTGATCCTGCTTGGATTCCTGGGATACAGCGGAGCAACGCTGACGCTGCCGGGAATTGCCGGCGTGATTCTGACCGTAGGTATGGGCGTCGACTCGAACGTGCTGATCTTCGAGCGCATTCGGGAAGAGCTGCGACACGGCAAGACGCCGTCGTCGGCCGTGGATCAGGGATTTGCGCACGCGTGGACGACGATTCTGGATACCCACGTCACCACCATCGTTTCGGCGGTAATCCTATTCCTGTTCGGTACCGGACCGGTGCGCGGATTTGCCGTAACCCTGAGCGTCGGTCTGCTGGCGAACCTGTTCACCGCGGTCTTTGTATCGCGCGTGATCTTCGAATCCGCGTTGAATCGCCATCAGCGCGGCGAAGCGTTGAGCATTTAAAGGCAAATTAACCACAGAGACACAGAAACACAGAGAAGAAAATGGCTTGTATGAATCTCAAAGGTGATTCACCTCTGTCTCGGACGTTGCTATCGCAGGGACAGATTTCTTGAACCTCTGTGTCTCTGTGTCTCTGTGGTGAAAAAGGGTTTTGAGGGTTTAGCGTGGAATTATTTCGTAACACCAACATCGATTTCTTAGGCAAGAAATGGTATTTCCTTGCCTTCTCGCTGATCTTCAGTGTCGCCGGAATCTGCTCGATGCTGTTCTGGCACCATATCCCGTGGGGTGTGGAGTTCCGCGGCGGAACGCTGGTCTACGTCAAGTTCGCGCAGACCCCGAACCTCGACCAGATCCGCAGGGACATGGACCGTGCCGGTCTCAAAGACCCAAAGATCCAGAACTTCGGTCCGGCGTCGGATAACGAAGTTCTCATCGATCTGGGCATCCAGGAAACCAGCGAGGCGGCGCTCGACAAGGGCAAGAACACCATCATCCGCACCCTCGAGCCGCAAAGTGACTCCGGCAAGCAGGACCTGAACAACACCGGCGCTGCCGGACTGCAGGCCTACCTGATGCAGAAAGATCCCATGCATCTGGGCACCGACGCCGAGACGCGCTATACCCAGATCGCGCACCAGATTGACGATTTTCGCAATCAGCAGCGCGGCGGCATTCTGACTTCCATCGACGATCTGCGCGGCATCGCGCCGCCGGAGGTCGTCAGCGCCTTGCAGCAGGATTTCTTCACCTCCAATTTCGTGGTGCGCAATGTCGAGATCGTTGGCCCGCAGGTTGGCAAACAGCTCACCAAGCAGGCCCTGTATGCGACCTTGTACTCGCTGGGCGGCATGCTGGTGTATCTGTGGTTCCGGTTTGAGCTGATCTACGGCGTAGGCGCGGTGGTGGCCTGCTTCCACGACACCATCATCACGGTCGGCTTCTTCTCGCTGCTGAACAAGGAAATCAGCCTCACGGTCATCGCCGCCATCCTGACGCTCATCGGCTACTCGATGAACGACACTATCGTCGTCTTCGACCGTATTCGCGAGAACCTGAAGCTGATGCGGCGCGAGCCGCTGGCCGACATCGTCAACAAGAGTATCAACCAGACGCTGAGCCGAACCATCCTGACCTCGGGGCTGACGTTCCTCACCGTGCTGTCGTTGTACATCTTCGGCGGCGAGGTGCTGCGCGGATTTTCGCTGGCGCTGGTGATTGGCATCCTGATCGGCACCTATTCGTCGATCGCGGTGGCCGCGCCGATGCTGGTGGCCTACCAGGATTATCGAGCCAGGAAGGCCGGCCAGGCGACGGTCGAACGCCTGAGTGCGCAGCAGCGTAGCAAGGCGACCAATAATAAGGTGAAGGTCAAGGCGTAAACGCCTTGGAGTCCGCCGGCACCGCGTTCGCGGGATGCCAGCGACACGAATCGGCTGCGCGCCCTCGTTTGAACTGTAAGCTGTGCAACTCGCCTACCGGGGTGTATACTTCGGGACGCCGTTTCACAGCGCCAGCTTCGTCTTCAGGTTGTACATCCGGCCCCAAAATTTTTTTGCGCAGTCGCTCAGCTTCTGGGCACAAATATCTGAATTTCGGTGTCTAAACTACCAGGGACTTTCTCGGGAGAACGGGTATGTTTGAAGACAGCCTTGTTGAATCGGGGGGCAAACTCAGGACCAAGCGTGGGGCGACGACCACGATCGCCTTCATCCTGGAGATTTTATTCCTCATTGTCTTGGTCTTGTTGCCGCTGATTTTCACCGAAGCGTTGCCGACCAAGCAGCTGATGACCATGCTTACGGCTCCGCCGCCGCCGCCACCACCGCCGCCGCCGCCGGCTGCCGCTCCGGTGGTCGTCAAGAAGATGCAGAGCGAACTGGACAACGGACAGTTGCGCACACCGACCGCCATTCCCAAGAAGATCGAGATGATTAAGGAAGACGAGGCGCCACCTGCCGCTAGTGGAGTCGTAGGTGGAGTGCCAGGCGGGGTTCCCGGAGGCACCATGGGCGGCGTGCTGGGCAGCGTGATGAGCAGCGTGCCCACGGCCGTGCCCAAAGCAGCGACCCCGCAGCGTGTCCGCGTATCGCAGGGCGTTACTCAGGGCTTGCTGATTCACAAGGTGCAGCCCGAATATCCGCCTCTGGCTCGCCAGGCGCGTATCCAGGGCGTGGTGATCCTGCAAGCGGTGATTGGCAAGGACGGCAGCATTACCGGCCTGCATATTGTCAGTGGGCACCCCATGCTGGCCCCAGCCGCGCTGGCGGCGGTGAAGGAATGGAGGTATAAGCCTTACATCCTGAACGGCGAGCCGGTAGAGGTGGAAACCACGATCAACGTGAACTTCACGTTGTCGGGCGAGTAATCTTTTGCGATCAGCCGCCGGCTGCATCTAAGTTTCAGGCCGGCCGCGCCACTGGGTGCGCGGTCGTAGCCTGAACGACAGGTAATCCCGAGTCCCAGGAGGGCCGCCAGCTCGCCAAGAGATCGGCCCGTAGTTGAAAATCACGCAGTAACGCTGGTTGTTCTGCTGTAACCGAAGTTCCGAGGAGGAAAAGTCAACTCATGTTCCTAGCTAACATTGCAACTCATGCCCTGAGCCACGTACCGACGGTTGCGACTTGGGTCTTCCAGGAAGCGCAAGTGGGATGGGATCCCGTCTCCTTGTGGAGGCAGATGGGTATTCTGGCGAAGATCGTCGTGGTCATTCTGTTCATCATGTCAGGATGGTCGATTGGCGTGATGATCGATCGCGCCATGGCGTTCAGCGCCGCTCGCAAGCAGTCGCGCGCTTTTGCTCCCGCCGTCGCCGGCGCGCTGCGCGAGGGCAAGATCGACGAAGCCATCAAAGTTGCCGAGCGCAACAAGAAGAGCCATTTGGCCAAGGTCGTCACCGCCGGCCTGCAGGAGTTCAAGGCCCACGGCGATTCTTCTGACATTCCCGGCGAGCAGATCGAAGCTTCCAAGCGCGCGCTCGAGCGTGCCGAAGCCATCGTGCACGCTGAATTGAAGCGCGGTCTGGGCGGTCTGGCGACCATCGGTTCCACGGCTCCCTTTGTTGGACTGTTCGGCACCGTGGTCGGCATTCTGAACGCCTTTAAGGAAATCTCCACCCAGAAGGCCACCGGTCTGGGCGCGGTCGCGGGCGGTATTTCAGAAGCTCTGGTGACCACCGCTATCGGACTGTTCGTCGCGATTCCGGCCGTCATGATGTTCAACTATTTCACCGGCAAGGTGGAAGCGTTCGACGTGGAAATGGACAACAGCTCCAGCGAGCTGATCGACTACTTCCTGAAGCGTCGCAGCGTCCGCCGGTAACTGGACCCGGCTCGGCGGAATCAGCTGCAGTCGCCCGGCCGGCAAAGGAGGTTGAACATATGGCACTGGCTCTACGCAACGAAGGCGCAAAGGTAAACTCCAACATCAACGTCACGCCTATGGTGGACGT
>JASHXK010000032.1 GCA_030043575.1 Terriglobales bacterium | reverse complement strand
CGGCGATAAAGAACCGCAGCGCCGCATCCGGCAAGCACCGGCATGGACCGATCAAACTGCTGCCGATCCAGATCAAGGTGGCCGAGCCGATAGGCCCCGCCGGCCATCAGCATCGCGTCTCCGGCGCCGTCGAGACGATCGCGCTCGGTAGCACGCAACAGCTTGCCAGTGGCAAAGCCGAGGTTCGAATCCCCGTCCAGCGTGGCCACCAGCTTGGAGAGATAGTCGGGCTCCAGTTCGACGTCGTTATTCAGCAGCAGAACGTGTCGCGATTCGGTCGCCGCAACGGCGCGGTTGATGGAGCCGGTGGTACCTTCGTTCGCGGGCAGCTCAATGCGCCTCGTGTTTGGAGGAAGCGGATCGGGAAGCATGTCGCCCGGACGCGCTTCGTTCTCGATCACCACGATTTCCCAGTCGGACGCCGGAAGAGTCTGCCTCTGGATAAAGTCAATGCAACGCGCGGTCAGATCGGGGCGATGCAGCGACGGAATGGCGATGGTGACGGTCTTCACACTTTAATGAGAGCCTATGCAGCGCCCGAGATGTGGCTAGAGCAGGTTTCGGAAACGCTGCATCGGGAAGCTCCGGTAGAGCAGCGCTTTCAGCGCTGCGTCAACGATGTCCTTTTGAGAAAGGGTTTCAGCTCAATGCGGGGCAGTGAGCTGAAACCCTATAATTCGGAGGCGCGGCCTAGACGCGGGCCTGAAGGCCCGCTCTACCCGCTGACCCCAAAACTAAATCGCTATGGGCCGTTCTATGGACACTTTACCGCCGAAAAGGCCAGATAATTTTGCCCTTAGCATCGGACTTCTTGGTAACCAGCACTCGCATCCATCCTGATTCCGAGAGCTCCGAGCTGTCGGACAAATCGAGCCCGACCTCCTGGACGATAGCCCGCACCAGCCGCGGGTGATTGAAGTTCAGATACCCACGAATGCTCTCTGGCGCCTTACGGTACAACTCCGCATGTTCGCGGAACGAGGCAATCGTCTGTTCTCCAAGGGTATACGCATCGAAGAAAAATCTTGCGCCGGGCTTCAAAAGCCTCTTCACCGATTGCAGATAGTTGAAGATGTCATAGGGATTGAAATGGATGAAAACGTGTAGGGCATAGCCAAAGTCGTAGCTGGCCTCGGGCAGGTAGTCAAGGTAGTTAGACTCAATCTTGTGAAACGCGACGTTCTTATGCTGCGCGCAATTGGTGCGCGCGCGCTCCAGGAACGAGCTGCTGATGTCGTTGCAATCCAGGAAGAGGCATTGGCTGGCCAGGATTTTGGCGACAGTACCTTCGCCGCTGCCGATCTCGAATCCACGGCTCTCCTTGGTGATGGAACATAGCCGCGCAATTTCCCCGGCATGATACCGGCGATCACGCTCAAACTCCTCGGGCGTATCATGGCCGGCTAACGCGAGAAGCGCTTGCTCCTCACTCTGGATCTCCCAGGCGTTCTTCACCACATCCATGCAGATATCCTTGCTCGACTTGTATTCGATGGGTTGTTTACTTCGGCAATTCTAACGAAACCGGCTTGCCTCGTGCCGCTACATCGCCGCGTGCACCGCGATCGGCGGCTTGTAAGGCAGAAAGCAGCTCTTCGTCACTGCCGAACAGGAGGTCACTGTCATCAGCCTGGTCGGGCAGGCCGCCCACTGCCGCAATAATTGCCGGGCGCTGCAGAAGCCGAGTTCGAGCCAACACTCCGGAAGACCATATTTCGGAATAGGGAAACACCACCCAATCCGCTGCCGTGATCCAAGTATCAAAATCTTCGTTGCTGACAAACGACTCCTGCAATTGCACGCCTGTTGTTGCCGTAGCCAATCGCCGTAGCTCCTCCAGATACTTCAGGTTCTCGCTGTCCAGCACGCGCGCCGAGCCCACGACGAAGAGTTGCGCGTCGCGCAACCCTGCGCGCGAAAATGCCTGCACCGCGCGGTGAAACCCTTTATGCCTTTGGATAAAGCCGATGCAGAGAAAAATTAGCTTCCCCTGCGCGATGCCAAGAGTTGCGCGCGCGGTCTCTCGCGTGTGGACAGAGAATTTTTGGAAGACGTCGTGATGAGTGCGAACCTCGACACGCGATCTCAGCAGGCTGATCTTGTAATGCTGTTCGAAATGAGCAATCTCGGCAGGGGTGTGAACGATGATCCGCGGCACAAATTTCCACTTCCACTTGTACAGCCAGCCCTGTTTGCCGGGGATGTAGGGAATTTCGTGGGCCACGACCTCCAGCTTGCGACAGCGCAAAAACAGCAGCACGAAACAAAGCGTGGTCTGCAGGGTTTCCCAGCGGCGGGCGCGCAAATAAGGATTGCGATAGAAGAAGGCCCAGTGATACTGCAGGACCACCCGGTCGTAGTAGGGCAAAATTCGAAACAGACGAAGTAGCTTCTTGCCGCCGTGCAAGTCCCAAGCAAAATCGACGTTGCCCTGAAGGTCAGGAGAGACGATGTCGACAACGTGCCCCTGTGCGCGCAACTGAGCGACGCTCTGCTCGGCATAGGCTCCGATGCCGCAGCGCTTCGGGGGATAGGTTGAGACCATCAGATAACGCAAGACAACTCCAGCATAGCTGTAGTGGGTCAGTTTGAATATGGATGCGTGTCTTTTGCGCACCTGCGCGAATCGGCACGCCAAGATCCCTCGCTTCGCAAAAGAGGCTCGCCCGGGATGACAAGAATCATGCGCACCTGCCAAAGCCTGAATTCAACCGACCCACTAGTCCATACTACTGCTTCTCGAATGCCAGGCAAGCTCCGAACGAGCCGCCGGGGTCGGGGGAAAGGCGAATCATCCCGACGCTGAGAAGAATGCTGATATCAGGATACCGATCGTGCCAGCCATTCTTGTACCAGGTATCGCTCCAGCTCTCGCCGTGCAGAAAAGCGCCGAATGACCGCTGAAACTGCTCGAGAAACTCCGGCGGTGGCGGGACCATATACAACTGCTCGATGAGCTGAAGTTCTGGACGATACAAACGGCTCTCGAGCGCTGCGGCATCGTAACGGCGCTCGAAGCCGGCGTAGTAGAACGTCGACTGATTCTCGATGTAGGCGGGAGCGGTTGGGACCGTGACCACCAGCGTTCCGCCAGCACACAGGACGCGGGAGAACTCGGCCATGGAGCGCGAATCGCCATCGCCCGGAATGTGCTCGATGGTGGAGACGGCGGTGACGAGATCGACGGAACGATCGTCGAAGCTCAACCGGGTCGCGTCTTCTTTCTGTACGAAGAAGCTGTCGCGCTTGCCCAGTCGCAATGTTTGCATGTAGTTCTTCTGACGGTCGAGATAGGTGCGGTCCATCTCGGTTGCGTAGGTGGTGGCGTGGCAGCGCTGATAGAGAAAGGTCGGCACCGGAGACGAACCGCTGCCGATATCGACGTAAACATTGCCCGCGGCCAGGCGCTGGTCGCCGTGTTTCGCAGCGAACGAGTCCTCGATATTGCGGAAGATATCAGTCCGCTGATTCAGCGTTTTGCAGTGGCGATACAGCATCCACCAGTATTGCAGCAGACCTTCACGAAACATGAGCGTTCGCTCCCTGCAGAATGTTACGCACGGCCGGTGCAGCATGGGCGGCGATCAGCGACCAGGCATAGCGATTGACGGCAAGCTGTCGTGCGTTTGCGCCGAGCCGATCGCACTGCGCGGGATCATGGAGCAACTCCTCAATAGTTGCCACGAATTGGTCGGCAGCGCAGACCATGCAATCATCAACCGACAGCTCCAATCCGCGAGCGCCCGCAGGAGTCGAGACGACGGGCAGGCCGGCGGCAAAGTAGTCGAGCATCTTCAGATTTGTGCCGGAGCCGGAAAACATGGGATTCAGCGCAATGTCGGCCGCGTGATAGAAAGACAAGCGGCGATCCGCTTCCACGATGCCCAGCCAGACGACGTTCTCGGGAGCAGGCGACGGATGCGAAGCCCGGTAGGAATCGCGAACGCTGCCGGCGATGGCGATGCTGCAGTTGGGCAGCCGCGGCGCGACCTCTTTCACCAGAAAGGCAGCCGCTTCGGTGTTGGGAGCGTAGCCGCTACCGATGAAGACAAGCACCGGATGGTCAACCGGCAAGCCCAACTCCTGCCGCGCGCATTCGCGTTCGGCCGGGCTGGCGGGCTGAATCGCTTCCACGTCAACTCCATTGGGAACGAGAATGATCTTGTCGCGACCGACGCCGTAGAGCTTTACGAATTGATCGGCGTCGTCGCCGGAACAGGCGAAGATCAAGTCGGCATCCCGGCAGAGCTCTTGCTCGAGCTCACGGACTTCTTCTACCAGCTTTCTGCCGGCGGCAGTGTCGCTGAGGATCTGCCGCTTTACGATGTATTCGCAGTTATGCGCGTCGTAAATCAGCTTCTGCTCGGGACGTCGCGGCACATAAGGATAGACCCAGGGATGCGAGATGATGACCGCTTCCACGCGGTGGCCATGCTCCCTGGCCATGCGCCGAAAACGCGGCGAGTATTTCAGCAGCTTAGGAATGGTGACGTCAATGGTCGTTTTGCCGCCGGTGGCGCGCTGATACTGTCGATCCCGCGCGAAGTGCGGCTGGGTCAAGGGAGTGACAATTTCGCGAAAATGTGGCGCCAGCACCTGATCGCGGTACGCCGGCCCGGGCCAGTCATAAGCGCCAATGTAGGTGATGTCGAAGTCGAGCTGAGCGAGGTGGCGATAGAGTTCGTAAATGCGAATGCGGCCTCCGCCGACTGGCGGGTCGAGCACTTGATTGTCGGCCACCAGCAGCGAGACCAAAGAGCACTCCGAGACCGGCGTCGTTTCGTTCGACCGCGTGTAAGATCCCGCTTCGATCAATCGCTGCACGACATCATCCCAGGATTGCGATGGGGCACTTTGATACGCATGTTCGCCCATTTCGCGGGCCAGTTCGTGATTGGCGGCCAGAAGACCCATAGCACCGGCGATTTCCGCCGGATCCGGATTAACGACAAAGCCGGTGCGGCCATTATTCACCAGCAAGGCAGGCTCGCCGGAATCCTTGCAGACGATCACCGGTTTGTGGCTCAGCATAGCCTCGACGGTGATGTAGCCAAAATCTTCCTCCTTGGGAACGAAGAGCACGGCCAGCGCGTTGGCATAGAGGTGCAATATCTCTTCGTCGCTGACAAAGCCGAGGAACTGAATGCGAGGATCATTGCCCGCGAGCTTGCGGAATTGCTGCTCGTCCTCGCCGGCGCCCGCAATCAGCAATGGGATGTCGGTCGAGAATTGCTTCATCGCGCGAATAGCGAGATCGACTCTTTTCCAACGATGCAAACGCCCCGGCAGCAGGAAATGCTGCTGGCCTTCGCAATAGTGTCCTTGCGTGAAGACCGGGGGGTAGAGCACTTCGGCGTCAAGTCCGTTGTAGTGTTTCAGCCGGCGCGCAGTTTCCTGGCCATTGGTAAAGATCTTGCCCACGCGTCGCAGCGCAAGGTTATCCATGCGCTGTGTTGTTTGCCGCTGCGATTGCAACTGAACCAGCGCCTGCGCCGGAAGTTTTCCATATTCGTCATCGAAGCGGTCGTAGAAGACGCGGATCTGATGCAGCAGCCAGCAAACATGGTTCGTATGCTGCGCCGCATAGGTAGGAGCCTTGGTGGAAACGACAAGATCATACGAAGCCAGGTCAAGGTCGTAGCAATCGAGGTAACCGCGCAAGATGGTATCGAAGCTGGCCTCGCTGATAGGAACTTGAATCCAGTCGGCCTCGACCTGACGCTTGAACGCCTGCACCATGCCAAGAAAATGCCGCTCCGCGCCGAAGAGTCGCTCGGGATCGTGAATCGCGGGTGTAATGATGGCAACTTTCATTGGTTGCTCTGTTCCGCTCAAAGGAAATTGCCCTTCAGTTTAGAAATGGCCACATGCCCTGATCCGCCGGCACGGAAAACCAACCGAAAAGCCGATGCAGAAGATAGGCGATGTTGTAAGGAAAAATCGAAACCAGAGGTCGTCCTCCCCAAGCCCAGGGCAGAGGAATCAGCAGCCAGAGGCCGAAAACCCAGGAAACGAATCTGCTGCTCAAGCTTTGCAGAAATTCAGGATTCAGGAGCAAGTAGACGGCAAGCAGCGGGAAGGTGACAATCCCCAATACCCTGGTTTCATCGCCTACCACCGGCAGCATCAGCATCATTAAGCAGAGCGCGGCCAGCATCGGAACAGCGGCTCTGCCGCGTTCGACGAACCTGGCAACGGCAATCCAACCGACACCCAGCACCGACCACAAGACGTACTGAAAATGGTACCAGAACATCGACGCATACACTCCGCCGTAGCGGCTCAGATAGTAGGGGCGCCCGGAGTTCACGATAACTCCGTAGTGGTGAAAAACAAGCATCAGGACAATTCTTCCGGCGATCACTCCCAGTAGCGAAGCCAAGGCCCACGGCACGGAATATGACTCCTGCGGCCTTACGAACTGGGACCACACCAGCGCGAATAAGACAGCGGCAAAGGCAACGGCGCCTTGCTCGGCGTGCTGCATCCCGAGAGCAATGCCGAGCAGAAACGAGATCGACGGCCATTTATGCGCAGCCAGGATGAACATCATCAGTGCGAGGGTTATCGAATCCATGCCGATCCAGAAGTAGGCAGTCGCGGAGACTGGAAGCGCCAAGAAGAGGATCAGCGCAGTGCGAGCTTCGCGCTCCTCAAAGGTCTTGAAGGCTAACCAAATGTAGGTTGCCGTAAAGGCCAACGAGAAGAGCACGTGAAAATACAGAAATAACTGGTCATTCTGAATTCTGAGCCGCCAGCCAAGAAACGGCCCCAGCCAGTTCCAGAAGAGGTAGTGAGCCGTGGGATCGCTAAAAGGATTATGAAACGGATCGAGTCGCATGGACTTCCATCCGTCGAAGTTGGGAATGTACCAAACGCCGGTCTTGACGAAGCTTATGGCGAGAACGGCAGCGATCAGCTTAGTCCGGGACGAGCGGTAGATGAACCTGTGAATGGTATCGATGAATTGCATGGGTACTTTGCGTACTAACTCAGCAATTCCAACTTGCCGACAACGGGCTCCAGTTCAGTCATGTAGCGGCGCCACGCGATCTCTCCATCATAATTCGCGGCTTTGGCATAACCGCCTGTTCCCAAGCGCCGGCCCGCGCCGGGATCGCTCAGCAGCTTCTCGATGGCTGCGGCTAGTTGTGCTGCGTTGCCGAAGGGAACGGTGATCCCGCCGGTGCAACTGGTGATCAGCTCGCGTGAAACCGCGATGTCAGCCGCAATCACCGGCTTCTTGTTAGCCCAGGCTTCGATCAGCACCAGACCGAGAGATTCCACTCGCGAAGGCTGGGCGACGATGGTGGCTGATGCCAGTAAGTCGCGCTTCTCGTTCTCGGGGAAGGTTGGAAGATTGAGCAGTCGAGGACAGTCTTTGCCTGCGGTCGCGATGAAGTCGTCGAACGTCGAGAGGCTGGGACCTGCCATCACCAGCCAAGCGTTGGAACCTCGCGCCCAGGCCAGCTTCATGGCTTCCACCACTGTGTGCGACCCCTTGTCGAACGCCTTCATTCCAAGATGTAGGACGACTGCTCCGTCGACGTTGTAGCGCTGACGCAGAAAATCCGGATTGCCGCCGAGCGACGTCTGCAGATCGATTCCAAAAGGAGTGATCGCAAGTTTGTCCGCGGCTATGCCCAAGTTTTGCAGGCGATCGCGCTCGGTCTGCGTCATGCAGAAAACTTTCTGGCATCGCTGCAGCATGGCAACTTGATGCGGCTGCAGATAATGTTGTACGACTTCATCGCTGCCGGGTTCGCCCAGATGCGAGCAGGGCGTCGCGACCACCGGCAGATCGCGCAACTCGCCGGCGTGAAGTCCGGCGTACATCAAACCGTTGTAGGGCAGCGGGCCGATATGGAAAAGATCAGCATCGACCTCGCGCAGGGCTTCTGGCAATCCTGGAACCCGAAACGAGGGCCGCCAATATTGCGCTTTCCATCGCCAATATGGGGCGAGTCCCAACACGCGTGTGGCGCGACG
This sequence comes from Terriglobales bacterium, assembly GCA_030043575.1. GTDB lineage: Bacteria > Acidobacteriota > Terriglobia > Terriglobales > Acidobacteriaceae > Bog-257. The sequence goes on along the minus strand of JASHXK010000032.1, from coordinate 7,091 downwards.
GCGCAGTTTGTTGTAGCAGATTGGGAATCGACGGATGATAACGCCGTCAGCGGTGATTTGTTCCTGGGGAAAGGTCTTGAAGCCGGGCAGCCAAAAGGATTCCAGATCATCAGCGACGGTAGTGAAGACGGTGGCGCGATGGCCATGGGCCACCAAGTATTTGGCGAGCGCGAGCAGCGAATTTTCGTATCCGCCGCGATAAGGAAAAGACCGTGGAAGGACGAAGGCTGCGTGCATTCGAGAGTGCCAGCCAGTAGCGGCTGTAAGGATCCTCAAACTAACAGCGGAACATGCCGCCGGCTAAAAGCCGGCTCGGATAAGAAATAAAGCGTCGAAACGCTGACTTGAAGGTCAGCTCTACCTGACGACGACGGCAGGCAGATTGCTGAGACAGACAAACCGCAGATCCCCCGACTCCGTTCGGCCGCGCCTTACTCCGCTCGGGATGACAAAGCAAGAAAGCATTCGGCGGCACAGCCAAAAGCTGTGCCCCAAATCGCTAGTGCGCCCCGACAACCTCGGGGGTCACCAGGTTTCGGTACAAAGCGACGGTGTCCTCCGGAGGACCATCCGCGAGCAGGTTCCCATGATCGAGCAGCAACGCGCGGTCGCAGTTTTGCAGCACAGTCTCCATGCTGTGTGTTACCAGCAAAATCGTCTTGCCCGAGGCGCGAAATCGGCGAATGCGCTCGAAGCATTTCTCCTGGAAACCCAGATCGCCGACCCCGAGGATCTCGTCGACGACCAGGATCTGCGGGTCGACTTCGATGGCCACGGCAAAGGCCAGCCTCATGTACATGCCAGAGGAATATTGCTTGACCGGCGAGTCGATGAACTCCCCGATGTCGGCGAAGTCGATGATGCCCTGCTGCCGCTCCAGCATCTCGCGTTTGGAATAACCCATCAGCAGGCCGTTGAGTAGAATATTCTCGCGTCCGGTCAGCTCGTGATGGAAGCCGGCGCCCAACTCGATCAGCGGCGCCAGGCTGCCATTGACTGTGACCTTGCCTTTGCTCGGCCGGTAAACGCCGGCGATGATCTTCAACAGCGTGCTTTTGCCGGAACCGTTGCGACCGATGAGACCGAGCGTCTGCCCGCACGGAACCTCGAAGGAGACGTTCTTCACCGCTTCGAAATCGTGAAAACTGGAGTGATTGCGAAAAATCTTGGAGAACAGCTCGCGCACCGTGTCCGGACGCTCCTGGATCAGGCGAAAGCGTTGCGTCACGTTCTCCACTTGAATTACAGGTTCAGACATTCCCAGCTCAGACGTAAAAGACAAAGTTATTCTGATATCTCCGGAAAATCGAATAGCCAATGAACAGACTGATGAATGCGCAAACAAACGAGGCGATGATCGAGGGCGCCTTGGGAAGCTGTCCGTAATACACCGCCAGGCGAAATCCATTGATGACGTAAATGATCGGGTTCAGCTTCAAAATCCACCGGTAATGCTGCGGAAGCATATCGAGCGGGTAGATAATCGGCGTGACGTAGAACCAGGCTGACAGTATGACCTGCAAAATGTGCGCCACGTCGCGGTAATACACATTGGCCGCGGCGAAGAAGAACGTCATGCCGAGCGTGAAGATGGCCAGCGCCAGCAGCGGAACCGGTAGATATATCCAGGTCCAGTAAAACGGATGCCGCAGCAGAGGTACCAGTATGGCAAGCGGTATCAGCGAGAGCAGCAGATTAATGATGTTGGAAACCAGCGCGGCCATGGGAAACACGAGCTTGGGAACCGCGACCTTCTTGATCAGGTCGCCGTTGGTCACGATGGACTCGACCGCGTAGGAAAGCGACTGCGAGAAGAACGTCCAGGGTAGCAGCACACTTAGCAGAAATATAGCGTAATGCGGAATAGGAAAGCGCATGATAGTGGAGAAGACCAGCGTCAACACCAGCATCATGAAAGCGGGATTCAGCAGCGCCCACAGGAAGCCCAGCACCGAGCGCTTGTAGCGAATCTTCAGCTCTTTGAGCGCGAGCGCCCAGATCAGCTCCCAGTAGCGATAAGTATCGCGGATAAGTTGGGTCATAAGGAACGTGCGCCAGCATGGATCGCTGGCAGCCGCCAATAAGTGTTGCGGATATTTCAATGTTAAATGATTTTCGCGGCAGACGCTGAGTTCACGCAGTGGTTCGCCTCGCAGACGCTTACTTAATGAGTCGGGGCCGGAACCGGTGACATGTTCAGGTCAGTCATGCCGCGCAGCAGATCGCGCTGTTCCGGCGTGTAGTTGTTCTTGAACTCGTCGGAATTCAGCAGCTCATTGCGCGCCGAGGGAGGCATGCCGCGCAGCCGGCGATAGGCCTGCTGGACCTTGCTCTTCTGATCTTCCGGCAGGTTGCGATACTGGTTAAAGAGGTTGCGCGCCTGCTGTTGTTGCTGCGGAGACATGTGCTCGAAGGTTTCCATCCGATTAAGGATTTGCGCCTTCTTCTCCGGCGACTGGCTGTTGAAGTTGCGCAGCCGATCCATCAGGCGATTCTGCCGCTCCGGCGAGAGGCTCTGGAAGCCGGGATCACGGCGTAACTGCTGTTCCTGCTGATGCGGCGGCAGGGTCATGTACTTGCGCAGCCAGTCGCCGCGATGCGGTCCCGGACCCTGGGGATGAAACGTATAGCCTTGCTGTCCGCCGGATTGCGCGCTCGGGGGCGGACTGGGCGCCGGTGCGGCTTGCCGAGCCTGAGGAGCGTGCGCACCACCGCGCCCCTGCCACACCGGCGAGGTACACAGCGCCGGGATCGCGGCAAGCATCAGCCCCGCAATCAACGAAATGATCTTGGCCCGCAACACTGCTCTTGCACCTACTCCGTCGACTGGCCATCAAGGACGTCGAACTCGGAGAACAGATCCGCGTTCTTATCAAGATACTGCAGATCGCCTACCGCAGTGCCTGGCGCACTGACTCGAATCGTATTTTCATTATTAGCCAGGGTATTGTGATCGCCACCGAAATGGCCCAGCTCCATCAAGCCAATTCCCAGACCGAGCAACAATGCCGCCGCAGCCGCCAGAACGGGACGGCGGAACCACGCCAGCCAGCGCCGCTCGCCAGGCGCCAGCGCCTCTTCGCGTATACGCGCGCGCAATCGCGTATTGAAATATGGCGAAGGCTCCGGCGTTTGCCATTCGTCCAACAGCGTCATGGTCTGCTGCAGGGAAGACAACTCGGCCGCGCAAACCTTGCAGCTGGCCAGATGCTCCTGCAGTTCGGGCGAAGCCGACTCCGGCCCGCTCAGCAACGCTTCCATCAATTCCTGACGAAGTTTCTCGCACATCATAACTACACCCACTTCCCGCCCTTAAATAAACTGTTTCAAAGTCCCGCGCAGCGTTTCATACGCGCGAAAGAGCAACGACTTGGTCGCCGACTCGCTCAGCTTCAGCACCGCCGCAATCTGCTTGTAGTCCATGTTCTGATACTTGTGCATCAGCACCGCCATGCGTTGCCGCTCGGGCAACGCTTCCACCTGCTTGCGAATGGAAGCCAGCCGCTCACGGCGCAGGATGGTCTGCTCAGCGTTCAGGCCGGTGTCGGGAACATCGACGGTCATGCCCGTCTCCATATCGGGCTCGTCGATGTTGACCGTGTTCTCCGGCCGCTCGTGCTTGGTATCGCGCGCGTAGTTTACCGCCAGATTCGTCGCAATACGATATAACCAAGTGGTGAACTTGGCGCTTGCCTCGTAACTTTGCCGCGAACGATAAACCCGGAGGAACACCTCCTGCGCAAGCTCTTCGGCCACCGCCTGATTGTGCGTCATGCGATACATGAAGCTGATCATCGGCCGGCGGTATTTCTCGACCAGATAATCGAAGGCAGGGTCGTCGCCAGAAGCCACGCGCAGCATGACTTCGGCATCGCTCAGCATCTCTAAAACGACCGGTTCAGCCAATTCGCCCCGTCTCGCGGCCAGCGGTTTGACAGCGCCCGGAACGGCGCCGCCTGCCAGCACGGCTCGATCTAACGCGATGCTGCCCACATCGGCAATAACCCTCGCAACCTCACAAAGTTGCGCCGATAACGAGCATATTTCCGGAACCGCGCCGCGGGTCAGGGAAGGTGCTGCGCCGCAGCCCGCTTAGGCAGTATTATGCACGAGAGGCTGCGGAGGCCGCACTCCCAAATTATGGATTGGATGCGAAGGCCCTTGATCTGCTTTGGCTTGCTGGCCAGCTTGCCGGTTGGCGCAACGACCGGCGCTCTGTCCGCGGACAGCTTCTCGCCCGGCGCTGTCCTTGCTCCAGCGCAACAACAGTCTGGCCAGCCGCAACCTGCGCCAGACTCCGGCGAGCAGAGTGCTCCAGCCGATCAGGGCCAGGGCCTCACCTTGAGCGATCAACTCATTCGCGATGTCTTTCAGCCACTGCAAAACGGCATGCAGACCCAGAACATCCAAATGGTGCTGTCGATCTTTGACAAGAAAGAGTTGTCAGCCTGGGCGGATCTCCAGGCACAGCTGCGCGCCTTCTTTCATCAATACGACCAGGTGAACTTTCGCTACCAGATCCTGCAGGTTACGGCCGAAAAGGACCGGGGAACGGCAACTGCCGAGGTCGAAATGGATGCGCTGCCTTACAACTTTGGACAAGTCCCGTCGCGGCGCAGCGTTCAAATGCGCTTTCAGATTAAGCTGGGAGCCAAGGGTTGGAAGGTGGCCGGATTCAGCCCGGCCGACTTCTTCAGCGTTGGGTTTCAACAACCTGCCCGATGAACCGGCGGCCCCATATGAAGCGCGATTATCCTGAACATCCCATCATCGGCGTCGGCGCGGTCATCGTTGCGGGTGGGCGCGCGCTGCTGGTGCGTCGCAATACCGAGCCGCTATGCGGGGAGTGGTCGGTCCCCGGCGGCATGCTGGAATTGGGTGAGAAATTGCGCGACGGTGTGCGCCGCGAGGCGCTGGAGGAAACCGGCGTCGAGGTCGAGCCCGGTGAAGTGCTAGACGTCTTCGACAGCATCTTCACCGACGCGCTCGGCCAGACGCAGTATCACTACGTGCTCATCGATTATCTGTGCCGTCCCATCTCCGGCGAGGCCCAGGCCGGAGGCGATGCGAGCGATGTTCGCTGGGTGAGCGCCGAAGCGCTGCCCGCCATGGGACTGCGCGAGGCCACCCAACAGGTTGTGCGCAAGGGATTGAAGCTGGCTGGAAAAAGTAGCAGTTGACTCCCAACGTTTTTGCAGCGACCATTTCGTATTCGAGGAACCCATGCAGCAAACACTTCCCCGCCTAGCCGCACTCCTTAGCATCCTGACAATGGCTGTCTTCGCAGCAGCGCAGCAAACCACTCAGCCGGCGCAAAATTCCGCGCCACAGACTCAAGCCATACCTCCATCGCAAATCATCGTTCCCGCACAGGCGCAAGCACCCAAGGCGCCCGATATGGTCTGCTTCGGCTACGGGCCAAAGTGGAGCATTCAATTTGTAAATGGCGCGGCGCGCTACCTGGGCGTCAATCAGCCCGACCAGACGCTGCTGGGCGACTTTTACTGGGTGCCGCAGGACAAGGCGTGGGAGTGGCATCGCGCCAACGGTTTGGCGCCGACGAATGGCTTTGGCCTGTCGGCAACAATCCAGAAGCAGGCATGCAGCGATCCGGTGCGCAAGGCGACGTATCCCTACTCGGCTCAGGTGAATCTACCGCAGGGGGACATCGTCAGCGGCTGCTGCCGCAAGCTGCAGCCCGGCGAGGCCGCAGTTGGTAAGCACGGTTTGCAGCAGACCGCTCCGGGGTCAAATGGTTCGCAAGGCGGCTCTCAAGGTGGATCACAGGGTGGCTCGTCGCAGAAGAAGCCGATCGCTCCAGGATAGGGCGTCAACCTTCCGTCGCGCTTAAGATGCAGCGGAGCGTTCCAGCATCAGGACTTGCTTATTGCGATAACTCGAGCACGCGTACTCGCGATAGCCCAATTTCTCCGCCACCCGCCGCGACGCGGCATTATCCGGCTGGATGAGACACGCGGTGCGCACCGCGCCGAAGTGTTGGTCACCCCAGGCAATGACCGCGCGCATGGCCTCGGTCGCGTAGCCCTTGCCGTGAAACTCTGAAGCCAGAATCCAGCCGCTCTCAGGTGTGTCGCCCAGAGAGGGCTCAAGTTCGCGCTTGAAATCGGCGAATCCCACCTCGCCGACGAACTTGCCGCTAGCCTTTTCTTCCAGCGCCCAGAACCCATAACCCATCAGCGCCCAGTGTCCGATGTAACGCAAAATCCGCCACCAGACTTCTTCGCGAGTCTGCACCTTGCCGGTGGTGTGCTGAACGACGACAGGGTCGGCCCAAAGCGCACAGCAGGCGTCGAGATCGTCAACGCGATGTCCACGCAGACGGAGGCGTTGGGTTTCGAGGATGGGAATTTGGATGTTAGACATAGATCGCTCTTGGTCAAGTTAGATTGAAAGGATTTCGCTGATTAGGTAGCTCTGCAGCACGTTGCCTATATCTAGAGACGATCGTTCTCGCCAGAGTTTTGGGAGCTGACCTCTATCCCGATCTCAGAAACCAAGGGTTTACTTCGGGCCACTCCCTGAAGTGTCCAACGTGCGATACGCACTGCACGGTTTTCTATGTCCGGGACAGGAGCCATCATCGGTTATCGGTGTATCACTCCCAACGGCCTCGATAGATGCAGGCGTGGAGACATCCCGCCCAGATCACCCGAATAGGATCCAACTGTGAGCCTCAGCCGCGTATTCAACCACGGAGCCGTCCGCGCTTGATCAGGTCAGCCTTGATGGTTTCCAGGGGAATGCCTTTTCCTTTCGCCGCGACTCCGAAATGAGGCCGTCCCAAAAGTCTTGCAGCCTGGCGCCATGGTAGTGGGCTAATTGTGGGAATTAGCCCATTACCGGCGTCATAGATTCATTCTCATGCAACTCCGATTCTCCCGCAATGCGCAATGAAAAAGACCCGCAGCGCACGCCGCCAGCGGGTCCTTTCCGGTTAGCTGTTGGGATTGGCCTGAGGCTGTCCACTCTGTGTGGCCCCAGCGGCAGACACCAAACCAGCTGTCTTGCGAGGATTTAGAGCGGAAGCCCTAAGCCTCAGCCACCTCACTTGAGAACGTACAATTACTGTC
>JASHXK010000294.1 GCA_030043575.1 Terriglobales bacterium | reverse complement strand
GCCGTCGGCACTCACGGAATTCAGGCGGAGGGAAATCTTGGGAGCGCCGGCGTCTTTCGCGAGCGTCTGAAACATCTGCTGCTCGTCACCGCGCAATTCTGTGGTTCCATCGACAATGATCTGCGGCATGTACGGCTCCTTCAGCTTCATCGCGCGAACGTATTCAATCTGGCGGTCAGTGATGGCCGAGGACGAATAAGGATCCTTCCAGCCGTCGTGATTCCAGTAATCGACGTGCTCGCTTAGGACGATGAGCTGGGCGCCGGAGACGGGCTGGGATTTGTCCCATTGCTGCACTAACGCATCTGCCGGGGGACAGCTGGAACAGCCTTCGGATGTGAACAACTCGAGCAGAACCGGCGTGACGGAATTGGTTTGAGCCGCCGCGTTCTGCCGCGGCACGACGACGAGCCAGAGGAGCGCGAACGCCAATCCAGCTGACGATAGCGAAGCTGCGATTCGTTTTCCCTGCGGACGAGTCGTAAGAGCAATGTGCAGCATTACAGAGTCCTTTCTTCGTGTTCGGGTACCGCGAACCGTATATCGAATTGGCCGGAGAAGCAAACGGCTTTGCTCCTCCGGTTCACATTGTCAGCAGGGAATTGGTTGCGTGGGTCCGCTTCTTGCCGGTCTCAGGCTGGTGAACCCACATTCTGTCTTGAATTGTGACTGGGAAAGTGGTCGCCTGCAATAGCCACTTGCTGCGATTTCGATATAACCACTATCCTGAGCTTATGCAAAAGGCTTCCAGCGCGCTATTGCCGGTAATTGCCCTGGATCGAAAAGCTTTGCTGCCGCTGCACAAGCAGATTTACGACTCCTTTCGCAAACACATCACCCACGGCAGCTTGCGCGCCGGCCAGCAGATACCTTCGACACGAGCGCTGGCACTGGAATTGAAACTATCCCGGATTCCCGTCCTGACTGCGTATTCGCAATTGCTGGCAGAAGGATATTGCGAGACGCGCATCGGCGCGGGAACGTTTGTCAGCCGGTCGTTGCCGCAGCAGGAACCGGTTCACGGACGACAGCCAGGTCGCAACCAGGCCGTCGCGCCCAAGCCGCGATCGGTCGCACGCCGGGCGCAATGGCTTGAGCCCTATCGACCACAGCCGTGGCTGGGAGGTTTGGGAGCATTCTGCGTAGGCCAGCCCGCGTACGAGGAATTTCCGTTCCATCTCTGGGCGAAGCTGGTGGCACGACACTGCCGCCATCCCCACATCAACTCGCTTCACTATGGCGGTCCGTTTGGCTGGGACGGGTTGCGAGCGGCGATCTGCAGCTATCTGCGAACCTCGCGGGCGGTGCGCTGCGATCCTCACCAGATCATGATCGTCTCCGGATCGCAACAGGCGCTGGAACTCACGACGCGCGTTCTGCTCGATGCAGGTGATGCGGCCTGGGTCGAGGAGCCTGGCTATTGGCTCACGAAACAAGTGCTTACTGCATTGGGTTGCAAACTCGCGCCCGTTCCCGTGGATGGCGAAGGTCTGGACGTGGCGCAAGGCATCCGGCGATGCAGCAAAGCGCGTGCAGCGTACATCACGCCGTCACACCAATTTCCCCTGGGCGTGACCATGAGCGCCGCACGGCGGCTGCAGTTGCTGGATTGGGCGGAGCGCTCCGGCTCGTGGATTGTGGAAGATGATTACGACAGCGAGTACCGTTACGACAGCATGCCGATTGCGTCGCTACAAGGCCTGGATCGCTGCGATCGCGTGATCTATATCGGTACCTTCAGCAAGACGCTCTTTCCCGGACTGCGGCTTGGATACATTGTCATTCCCGAGGATCTTCTCGGGCGATTTGCAGCGATTCGCAATGCCATGGATCTGGGCTCGCCGCATCTCTACCAGGCGGTGCTTGCCGACTTCATCGGGCAGGGACACTTCGCGCGCCACATTCGGCGCATGCGGCAGCTCTACAATCAACGCCGGCTCGCGTTAGTCGACAGCTTGCGAAAACGTTTTGGACGAGGCGTGGAGATTCTTGGCGCCGAGGCAGGAATGCATCTCGCCGTTACCTACCCGATGAGAATTCGCGACACCGAAGTCTCGCTGCGCGCCGTGCGCGAGAAATTGTGGGTCGCGCCGCTGTCGTCGGCATATGCAGAGCGGCCCGACAAGCGAGGATTCATTCTAGGATTCGGCGGAACGCCGGCTGTACAGGCGTCCGAAGCGGTGGCGCGTCTGAAGTCGCTATTGAACGCCTAAGCCGGCTCCAACTCGATCGTCTTCGTTTCGGGATCGAGCTTCGCGATACGGAAGTTGCGAATCTGTCCGGCGTGAATGGCTTCCGGCTTCGACGCGACCGTGCCTGCGGAGCTACCCTTCCACCGCGCCTGCAGCATAGAGGAGATCGACGACAGATCTGCTTTCGCCGCACTCGTGTTCTCTTCCTTCGCCGGAATTGACGCTGTCAGCCGGCATGTCGCTTGAATGCCTTCGCCGAGCTGCACGTGCGCAGTTCCGCCAGACTCTTCGATCACGCGACCGGTGATCACGTCTCCGCGCTTGTGTTCGGCAATATACTCGTCGAGGCTGGTGGGAACCAGTTGCTTCATGCTCAGGCGCAGGTTGCGGCGCTCAGGATCAATACCAATAATTTGCGCTTTCACGACCTGCCCCAACTTCAAAACATCCTGCGGATGATTGATGCGTTTCTCGGCGCTGATCTCACTGACGTGGATCATGCCTTCCACGCCTTCAACGACCTGCACGAACGCGCCGAACTTGGTGATGCTGGTGACCGGCCCCTCGATCGCGGAGCCGACGGGGAACTTCTGCGGTACCTCGGCCCAGGGATCGCCCAACGTCTGCTTGAGACCAAGTGAGAGACGTTGCTCGCCGACGTTGACGCCGAGGATCACGACTTCGACGGCGTCGCCAGTCTTCACCATGTCGCTCGGTTTGCGGACCTTCTTCGCCCACGACATTTCGGAAATGTGAACCAGCCCTTCGACTCCCGGCTCCAGCTCGACGAACGCTCCGAAATCGGCCAGACGGCTGACTGTTCCGCGGACGCGTTCGCCGCTCTTGTATTTGCCGGCGACGGAATCCCAGGGGTGCGGCTGAAGCTGCTTGAGCCCGAGCGATATGCGCTGTTTGTCCGAGTCCACCTTCAGCACTTTGGCCTCGACTTGCTGGCCGACGGAGAGCACATCCGAAGGCTTCTCGACGCGTCCCCACGAGATATCGGTTACATGCAGCAGGCCGTCAACCCCGCCGATGTCGACGAAGGCCCCGTACTCCGTAAGGTTGCGCACGCTGCCGCTGACGACGTCGCCTTCTTTAATGTCCGAGTAGCGGCGCTGCTTGGCCGAGCGCTCTTCTTCTTCCAGAATGGCGCGGCGATCGACGACAAGATCTTCTTCTGTGACGTCGAGCTTGGTGATGCGGCAGCGAATCTCCTGCCCGACCAGCTTCTCCATCTCGGCAGCCTCGCGCACCCCACTTCGCGATGCCGGCATAAACGCGCGAATGCCAACGTCAACGCTGAATCCGCCTTTGACCATCGCCGTTACGGTACCGATAATTGCGGACTTCTCCGCGAAGGCGCGCTCCAGGGCATTCCAGTCTTTCGGGCGCGCAACACGCGAACGGGTCAGTTCGTAATAGCCTTCCGGATCGCGGCCTTTCACAGTCACCAGAAACTTGGCGCCCGGCTTTACCTCTTCATTCTGAAATGCCGACAGCGGCAGGATTCCTTCGGTCTTATAGCCAATGTCGAGAAGCACGGAGTCAGGAGTAACTGCGACGACCGTGCCCTCGAGTTGGCGCGGGCCATCGTCGGACGAGCGAGAGTGTTCCCGTTCGTACTGCGACAGCAGGTCGCCAAAGGACTCGTTCGGCTCGTGGTCGATGCGCGTATCAGGAGAATTTTGGTCCGGCATGAAAGGATGACAGCCTCATCTAGGGAAGGTTCTAACCAGCATAACATCCGGCGGCGGGGGAACGGACTTCGGGAAATACGGGTAGTGTCCTAAAGTCAACTTTAGGACACTACCGAAATACGAGGCGCTGATCTAAATCTTAGATGAGAGCCAAATACGAAGACACAGCCTAATATTTCTCCAGCTACTGAGCCAGCATTTTCGCAGTAGGAAGGGAGCCGTCGTCGCTGGTAGCATTAGCTCCACCCAATCAGGAGAGACGGCTATGGCAGAAATAGGAGGCCACCAGGTCGAGGTGGCTCATCACCTCAGCGAGGCCAAGCACGAGGGGCACTCGCTGGCCCATGAGATCCTCGAGATCATTGAAGCCATTGTGCTGGCAGTTATAGCCATCACTACCGCCTGGAGCGGATATCAGGCGGCTTTGTGGGATGGACATCAGGATGAGCTTTATGGAGAATCCAGCCAGCTCAAGATCAAGGCTGATGGGCTGGCCACCTACGCCAACCAGGAGCGTCTTTACAATGCCTCGACTGTCGTAGAGTGGCTGAAGGCAACCGCGGAGGGGAATAAAAAGCTCGCCGACATGTTTGAGCGGCGCTTCCTGCCTGAGTTTGTGCCGGCCTTTCAAGCGTGGAAGGCTATGGATCCGCTGAACAATCCCAAAGCTCCGCCCGGGCCGCAACTGATGCCGCAGTACCACAACACAAAAACGGAAGAGGCGGCAAAGCTGAATGTGGAAGCGGCGGAACTTTTCGAGCGGGGCACCCAGGCGCGGCAGCGCTCCGATCAATATGTGCGGATGACGGTGATGCTGGCGACCGTGCTGTTGCTGATGGCCGTCAGCCAGCGCTTCAAGACGCATGGGGTGCGCGTGGCACTGGCAGTGGTCGCGGTGCTGCTGCTGGCGTTTCCGGTGGTGAGAATCTTTCTGCTACCAAGGGCTTGAGAGAAGCGGCGATTAAGGACTAGCAATTAGCAACCAGCGAAAAGGAGAGAACATGGACCGAAAGCTGGATAGAACATCTCAGTGCCTACTTCTGATGGTGATCTTGATGACGGCTGCGGTTGCGGTCGCGCAGGTGGAGACCATTGACGCGATTGCCCGCGGCACCAGCACGCAGATGGGGGCGCAGTTCAACGTCAAGGTGAGCATTGACCAATTCTCGACGCCCGCAGACCGGCAAATGCTGGTCGACGCCTTTCAGAAGGGCGGGCATGACGAGCTGGCGAAAACGCTGTCGAAAATGAAGGCGGTAGGCCGAATTCGCCTGCCCAGCAACACCGGCTTTCCCATTGCCTACGCGCAGTCGATTGCTACGCCCACCGGGCGCAAGATCCGCTTCGCCACCGACCGCGTGCTTACGATTTACGAGAACGCCCAGAATACGCGCTCCAAGGGATACGACGTGACCATGGGTGAGATCGAGATCAACGATCAGGACAAGAATAAGAACTCGGGCGTGCTCTATCCGGCGGTCAGGGTAACTCTGAACAAACAAGGCGAGCTGCAATTTGATTTGTTCCAGAATCCCTGGAAGTTGACCAACATCATCGACTGGACAAAGGGGAAAGAGTAATCGGGAGCTAGATGTCAGCAACTCGCGTCTACCGCCCAGGTCTCGGAACCCGGCGGGTGGCCCGGGCCTCGCGCACGCTTCTCGTCTCTGCGAATCTCATAAATGTGGGTGCCCCACGTCTCGCTCT
>JASHXK010000031.1 GCA_030043575.1 Terriglobales bacterium | reverse complement strand
CTGGCGGACAGGTCGGCTGATTCGGAAAGTGGCAACGACCCGGTACGGAGGACGGCTTCCAATTTCCCCCTCACCTCCGGCGAAACTGGAAGCGCTCTTATCTTCGAAACGGTTTCCTCGATCGGGTACTCGACGGATTCGAGCTGCAAGTGCCCCGCCTCCCAAATCGCATAGCAACTGCGCCCGGCTTGCTGCTTCGACTGGCCAACGCTGCCGGGGTTCGCAACCAGCCGAGTGCCCACGACTCTGGAAAATGGGATATGGGTATGTCCCGACAACAGAACGTCGCAAAATTTCTGGCTGGCATCTTTGCCCCACAGTTCCGAATTTGCTGGACGGTATTCGTGCAGAGGATCGGCAGGCGTGGCATGGCAGAGGAAGAGACGCACGCCGTCGACGTCTCGACCGGCCATAAGCGGCAGCCGGCGAAGAAATTCCCGCGGTTGCTCGGTCACAGCCGACATCGTGAAGCGCCCTGTTTCTTCGGCCATCCGCCGAAATGGGTCTGAGCACTTCGGGTCGCGGTCGTACCCGATCGCATCATCATGGTTGCCTCGGACGATCAGGGACGCATGTTCCCGCACGAACTCGATCACTTCCGAGGGGTTTGGTCCATAGTTGACGATATCGCCCAGGACCCACAGTTCGTCGTAATCGGAAGGCAAAACACGAACTGCTTCCAGGTTCGCGTGAAGGTCCGAGGTAATCAGAATTCTCATAGGCGCGCCTCCTTGCCAGGCTGATCAAAGTTGGCCGGATACTACTTGTGAGTCGGAAGCCATTTCAGATCAACCGTCTTTTCGGCGGAGAATGCGTGTTGCTGGCAGGGAAAAACCGACTCCGCACGGCGTTCTCAACGAAGAGTCATTGGCCACTGGACCGTGGCGTTGAGCGGACCCCACCGCTTTCCCCTCGATTATACAGCCGACCGCGAGCAACCGGTGTCGCTGTAGATGGCTATGCTCAGACCGGGCGCATGATAAGCAACACCCGCAGCCCAAGCTAGCGCAGCGCTCGTGAGCGGTGCGACGGCGGCAAATCCGCCATAAATCGACGCGGGTAGCCTAGATGTCGTAGTACAAGGCAAACTCGTACGGATGAGGCCGAAGGCGCACCGCATCTGCTTCATTCTTGCGTTTGTAGTCGATGAAGGTCTCGATCAGTTCTTCCGTGAATACATCGTCCTTCAATAAGAAGCTGTGATCGTCTTCCAAGCAATCCAACGCCTCTTCGAGGGAACCCGGCATTGAAGGCACGCACTTCATCTCTTCCGGGGAGATGTCCTTATCGAGCGGATCGCCGGGATTGATTTTGTTCATCACCCCGTCAATGCCGGCCATCAGCATCGCTGCAAAGGCAAGGTAAGGGTTAGCGGAAGTATCGGGCGGACGGAATTCGACGCGCTTCGCTTTCGGATTGGCGGAATACATGGGAATCCGACAAGCGGCCGACCGGTTTCGACGAGAGTATGCCAAGTTAATGGGTGCCTCGTATCCCGGCACGAGGCGCTTGTAGCTGTTTGTGGTCGGCGCGATGATTGTGCTAAGGGCACGCGCGTGCTTCAACAAGCCGCCAATATAGTGCAATCCCAACTGGCTGAAACCAGCATAGCAGTCGCCCGCGAACAGTGGCTTGCCTTCTTCCCAGAGGCTCTGATGCGTGTGCATCCCGCTCCCATTGTCGGCAAACAGAGGCTTCGGCATGAACGTCACGGTCTTGCGGTGCCGGTTCGCAACATTCCGAACAACGTACTTGAAGAGCATCATGTTGTCCGCCGTTTTCACCAGCGTATCGAATCGCTGATCGATTTCTGCCTGGCCGCCCGTGGCGACTTCGTGATGGTGGCACTCAATATTGAGCCCGCACTTGATCATGGTCTGGACCATCTCGCTGCGAAGATCCTGGTAGTGATCGGTTGGCGGTACGGGGAAATAGCCCTCCTTGATACCGGGGGCGGTAGCCCAAATTCTCTTCACGGCGCCCGGAGTTCCAGCGGCCCTCCTCGGCATTGATGAAGTAGAACCCGGAATGCTGATTTTGATCGAAGCTGACATTGTCGAAAATGAAGAACTCGGCTTCGGCCCCGAAATACGCCGTGTCCGCTATGCCGCTACTCGTCAGATGAATTTCAGCTTTTTGAGCGATCCAACGTGGGTCCCGCTCATAGCGTTGCCTGGTGATCGGGTCCTTCATGTCGCCGACCATCACTAGTACTACTGTGTTATAAATGAACAATTTAGTGTAGAATTGTTTCCGTGGGCAAAGAGACTGCGCCAGGCCCACAGGAACTACGCTTTGCGGCATATATCGAGGGCCTGGCCGAAGCCGCGGGGCATGCCGATCGTCATGTTCCTCTGAAGAACTATTGCACCGGCCTGTTATTGCCAGGGGAACGGAAGAGCGTCGAGCCGATGGCGGCGCGACTCGCTGCCGACAACGTGCGACGGATGCATCAGTCCCTGCATCATTTGGTGGCCGATGCTCCTTGGGATGACGAAGCCGTGCTGGACCGCTGTTTGGATGTTGTGATCCCCGCGATGTTGCGCCGTGACCCGGTAGTGGCATGGGTGGTAGACGACACCGGATTTCCGAAGAAGGGCCGTGAGTCTGTAGGAGTGGCCCGGCAGTATTGCGGCCAGGTGGGCAAGCAGGATAACTGTAGGGTTGCAGTGAGCCTTTCGGTGACGACGGAGAAGGCGAGTATGCCGGTGGCGTATCGCCTCTACCTGCCACAATCTTGGATCGAAGACCGCCAGCGGCGGACAAAGACGGGGGTACCGGACTCGATCCAGTTCCAGACTAAACCAGAAATCGCCCTGGACCAGATTAGGCGCGCTCGTGAGCGGGGTGTCCCAGTAGGTGTGGTGTTGTTTGATGCCGACTACGGAAACGACGCCGGCTTTCGCGCCGAACTGACCGAACTGGAGATGACCTATGTGGCGGGAATTCAGAGCACCACGACGGTCTGGAAGCCTGGCGAAGAACCGCAACCAGCGCCGGCACACAAAAGCCGCACCGGCCGGCCCCGCAAACTCCTCCAACGCCATGCCCATCATCAACCGGTGTCAGTGAAAGACATTGCTCGGTCGCTTCCTGCCGAGGCGTGGAAGAAGGTGACATGGCGTCAAGGGGTGAAGCAGAAACTACAGTCCCGCTTTGCCGCCCTGCGAGTGCGCCCGGCACATCGCGACTACTGGCGTGCGGATCCCCATCCGGAAGAATGGTTGCTGATCGAATGGCCAGCCGGAGAATCGGAACCCACCAAGTACTGGCGATCCACCCTACCTTCTGACATGGATCTGCGGGAATTGGTGCACATGGCCAAACATCGCTGGATTATCGAACGCGATTATCAGGAACTGAAATAGGAACTCGGCTTGGGCCACTACGAAGGACGTGGTTGGCGAGGCTTCCATCATCACGCCACCCTATGTATCGCGGCCTATGGATTCCTGGTGGCCGAACGGAATCGTTTTTCCCCCTCAGCCCAAGTCGGCAATCTTGGATTACCAGCGCCCAAGCCGTCGCCCGACTTCCGGCCGCGTGGCTCGCCGCGTTCGCCCCGAGCGGCATAATCCGCGCTCCATCAATACCTTGAGAATCGCCCTGGCTCGACACCTGATCAGCGGGATCGCTCATTGTCCTTGCTGCGGACCGCACTCCGGCTGATCCTCGGCGTCAATATCCGCGTCCACCACGCAAGTTGCTGGACGCGAATGGTTCGGGGCGGCTTCCAGAAATCGTTCAACAGTTCCACCCGGCGCAGTTTTTCGAAAACGACGCAACGCCAATTCTCTGACGATCCGATCGGCCCCAGTCCGCTTTCGCTCTCGCCGCCATACTGATAACAGAGCACACGAGGCTCGCCCAAACGATTGCGGCCCAACCGGTGAGGACAAAGCAACCGCGGTAGATCCTTGAGTATTTGTTTACCGTGCGCGATCACCGCATAGCTGTTGCTGCGCGTTGTGCACGAGGGGATAAATGTAGATGTCTTTGACTGCTTGACCGTGGGCTTGGTGCTCCCGGTCCATGCGACCGCGCCCGGTGGTTTGCCCGAGGTGAATCCAGTTGGCAGCCCGGTAGCAAGTCCCGCGAAAACGGTTGGCATCCACCAG
>JASHXK010000293.1 GCA_030043575.1 Terriglobales bacterium | reverse complement strand
AATTGTGTGCTGTTGTGATATCTGCTGAGGCAGTCCGTCTAGTTGCTGGCTCAGACCGTACACTTGCCCGCCCAGTGCGTCCAGCTTCGTCAACATAAGGCTCACGGGTAAGTTGGCGTTATATATCTCCTCCGCTTTTGCGAGACTGGCTGTTAGCCCCTGTAGGTCGGCTAGTAATATGCTATTCACAACAAAAGTAACAAACACGATAAGCGCTCCGAGAAAGGGCAGAAGCCATTTGGAAGGGGTCGAAGCCCTCGCTGGCATTACCATGGGCACCTCCGAAGGACTTGATAGGCCAACATACTAACGGAAGGAGATATTTAACACATTTTGTATTGTTGTGCGATAAAGAAACTTTAGGCTCTATGAGTTGAGTTCTCACATGGTTGTTAGCGGGGATACTTTGATCATCGGCCTGGGCGCTGTGGGGAGTGCTGCGCTGTATCAGGCGTCGAAGCTTGGGGCGCGGTGCATCGGTATTGACCGCTTCGCGCCGCCGCACGATCAGGGCTCTTCGCACGGCGACACTCGCATCACGCGCCAGGCCATCGGCGAAGGCAAAGTGTTCGTGCCGCTAGTGCTGCGCTCCAATGAGATCTGGGAGGAGATTGAAGCCGCAACTCGCCGCAGCCTGATGGTCCGCTGTGGCTGCCTGGTGCTGGCGTCGGCGAATACTCCCGGGTACCATCACGGCTCGTCGTCGTTCGTCCAGGATACGATCGACGCGGCGTGCGAGTTCGGCATTTCGCACGAAGTCCTAAGCGCCGACCAACTCGCTCGCCGCTATCCGCAGTTTCATCTGCGCGGCAACGAGATTGGCTACTTCGAACCCGGCGCCGGATTTCTGCGCCCGGAAGCTTGTATCGAAGCGCAATTACAGCTGGCGCGCAAGGCTGGAGCGCAGATCTTCACGGACGAGATTGTGCTCGACATCAAGCAGAATCAGGGCGAGGTTGAGGTCCGCACCGACAAAACGACCTACGCCGCAAGAAAAGTCATCGTGACCGCAGGCGCGTGGATTCCAAAGCTGCTCGGCGATGACTACGCGCGCTTCTTCAAGATCTATCGCCAGACGCTGTGCTGGTTTCGCCTTGCGCAAAACCAGGAGCGTTATACCCCGCAGCAGTTTCCGGTCTTCATCTGGATTACCGGCAACCGGCCGCGCGACATGATGTACGGCTTTCCGCAGATCGATACCAACGGCGGGATCAAGATGGCGACCGAGCAGTATGAAGCCATGGTCGATCCCGACGCGGTGCCGCGCGACGTTGATCCGTCTGAGATCGCCGCGCTTTATACCGAATACATCGCCCCGCGCTTTCCCGAGGTCTCGGGCGAATGCCTGCGCTGCGCAACCTGCCTCTACACCGTCACGCCCGACGCGAAGTTCATCATCGACAACTTTCGCGACTCCCACAATGTGGTATTTGCATCTGCATGTTCGGGACACGGCTTCAAGCACTCGGCCGCCATAGGCGAAGCTCTGGTCCAGCTGGCGCTGGGGATTGCACCGACAGTGGATCTGTCGCCTTTTGGGTTGGGACGATTCAGCCGATGAGTTTTGTATCGGGGCGCGACCTCATAGGCCGATGGGCATCTTGTGCCGCGGCTGAAGCCGGCTTAGGGATCAGTCAAGGGCCTTGACGCTGGCCTTAAAGGCCAGCGCTACCGGGTCAAATGCTCAATGCCGAATGCTCGCGGCTGGCAGCTACTGCGATACGGTATTTGCCGGCGGGTTCGAGCTCACCTGGCTGGAGTGCCGATGGAAGAACTTCTTGTCGACGTCGGGCCAGAACTCCAGCAGCTCGTCACCCAAGGTGCCCCAACCCAAAGCGATGGCAGCGCGGCTGGCGGTCAAGCCCACGCCGCGATCCGCCTGCGGGTAATAGGCATTGGAGATGGTGCCGGCGGTGATCGCGCCCAGGATGTTGGAGTAGTGGACCGTATACCCGCCGGAGTCCTTGCGAGCGACGAACTCGGACCGGATTCCCCACCAGATGCGCTGCTTGATGGTGTTGCCCTCGCCTATACGGAAGTAGCGGGGATCCTGCTTGAAGATGGAGGGATAAACGAAGTTGCTGAAGAAGTTGCTGTCAGCACTATCAGCAAAGGCCGCACCGTAGCGCTTGGCGAAGCCGGTCCCTCCCTGTCCGTAGGCCGGGAACGAGTCCTGGGCCTGGCCGAGTCCGGCTTGTATCCCCGCCGCGACAAAAGTGAACGGATCGATCAGCGTCCTGGCCATGAGCCGGAACTTCTGACTGGTGCTGAGCGGAGGCGGATTATGAACGCTGGTCATGCCGAACAGCGGCACGATGCCCAGAGCGCGCTGCTTCTCTTCCTGCCGCAAAACATCCTCGGCGCTGAGCGGCTGCTCCTGATTTGTCTTGGACTGCGGTTGTGCTTGTGATTGTTGCCCTTGCGATGGTTGTTGCGTTTGGGGCTGTTGCCCTTGCGGCGGCGGTTGTGTTTGCGGTGACTGGGACTGACTCTGGTTAGGAGTGCCAGAAGGAGGCACCGCCGGCTGCTGCTGTCCCACAGCAGCCAGGGCAGAAATGACGATGAGGATCGTGACCGCGATGCGGGTTGGCAAAATCATAAGAAGGTGCCGCCTTGGAGGCTAACCACTCCCCCCTCAACAGCACAAACACATTCCTGAACTAAGATGCTCGGTCCAAGGACTGGGAAAACCATGGCTCCCGAAACGCTGCTGTATACAGCACACAGGTAGGTAATTCCCCTGGGCTTGCCCGGAGGTTCCAGAATTCGTTCAATTATCTCCACCATTAGTGTAACCCGGCGGGAGGCCGCTTGGCTCGCCGGAAGCGGCAAAATGCGATTTGCAGGGATAGAGAGCGGATTTACGCCGGCATGGTGACAGATCGGGCGGCCGACGCCCGCACCAGCGCCAGTGCGGTTACGTCGTTATGATCGGGCGGCGTGTGCAGGAATTCCTGTACCGCGTCCAGAATGCGAGTGGCGATCTGATTGGCGTTGTCCTGCGGCGCGCCGCTGAAATGCTGTTTCACCCGCTCCAGGCCGAACTCTTCCTTCTTGTGCGCCGCCTCAACCACTCCGCGCGAAACCAGCAGCAAAGACGCCCCTTGCTGCAGCGCAGCGGTCGGCGCTTCGTAGGTCGATGCCGAGAACAATCCCAGGGGCAGGCCGGTTGCCGGCAGCTCGGTAATTCCCGAAGGATCGCGCAGCAGTCCCGGCGTGTGTCCGGCGTTGGCGTAGCAGATGGTGCCAAGTTCTTCGTTGTAGCAGCCGAGAAACGCGGCACACGAGCGGACACCGTCGGCCGCGCGGCGAATGCTCAAGTTCAGCTCCAGGCAAAACTCCATCATCGCATCCGCTTCATTGACCTCTTCGTAGCCAAAGCGTTCCTTGCCGAGCTCCTGAAAGGTCTGCCGGGCTACCTCCACGATCTTTTGGTTTTCTTCATGCCGTCCGGCGACATCGAGCAGCCCAAATACCACGCGGCAGCGGTTGGCGCGCAGGAAGTGGAAGAAGTCGCCGCCGACCTTCTGTCCCACGACCACGCCGGCGATCTCGGCGCCCGATAGCGGCGGGAATTCAGTGCGGCTGGGCACTATGGCCACACTATTCCGGTCGCGTTGAAAGGAGAGTTTCATAACGAAGGGCGGTGCTGGTAATAATAGCTGAAATCCCGTCGATTGCAACATCCGGCTCCCGATTTTGGCGACGAATCTGGCCCACAATGAACCGTCAAGCCAGAAAGATCTCGCTCTGCAGGGGTGGGCGATTTGCGATCCACGATGCACGATTCACGCCCCATGACCCACGACCCACAGCCCACAGGCTTTATTGGGTAGGATGTTGCTGGGGGTGTAGTTCTGCGCATCGTCAGTATCGGTGAAATTCTGTGGGACGTGATCGGCCAGACCGAATACCTGGGCGGCGCGCCGCTTAACTTTGCCGCCCACGCCCACAAGCTGGGGCACGAACTGTTTCTGGTCAGTGGCGTGGGCGATGACGAGCGCGGACATCGCGCCCTCGAAGGCTTGCGCAGGTGCGGTATCTCCAGCTCGTTTGTGCAGGTGCTGCGCGGCAAGCCAACCGGGACCGCGGAGGTCGAGCTCGGTCCCGACGGCAAGCCGATGTTTCGCATCGTGCGTCCCGCTGCCTACGACTTTGCTCGACTGACCCGCCCGCAGATGCAAGCCGTGGCCGACTTGCAGCCCGACTGGATTTACTTCGGCACCCTCCTCCACACCTCGAAGCGGGCGCTGGATGCGAGCTTGCTGCTGCTGGCGAAGGCGCCGTCGGCGAAGGGCTTCTATGACGTGAACCTGCGCGACGGCAACTGGAATCTGGCGACCGTCGAGCAACTGGCAGCGCACGCGCACGTCGTGAAGCTGAGCGACAGCGAAGCCGAGTGCCTCGACGCGTCGTTGAGCGTCGACGGCGATGCCGGCTCGGTCGAGCATTTTTGCCAGCGCTGGAGCGATCAATACAACTGCAAGACCATCTGCGTGACCTTCGGAGAGCGCGGCTGCGGCGTCTACAAGGACTGCGTCTATACCGCCGTGCCTGGCTGCAAAGTCGAAGTCGCGGACACCGTGGGTGCAGGCGACGCCTTCGCAGCCGCGTTCCTTCATGGCCTGGATCAGGGTTGGGACGCGCGGCGCTGTGGCGCATTCGCGAATGCCGTAGCTGCGCTGGTGGCCAGCCGCTCCGGAGCAATTCCCGAGTGGAGCGTCGAGGAAGCGCAGGCGATGCTGACTTAACGTACCTCGGCGGCCCACCCAGGCCGGTTTTGCTTGGGTGGGGGTTTTCGGTCGCAGACAGACGCTGCAGAAAAGCGGTCCGCTTCCTCAGTAGCTGAACGACTGTAGGGTCTCCGCCAGGCGGTCACCGATGCCAAACCCGGTACGCGTGCTGGGGTTCAACGCACAGCAGGTGTACAGCGTGTTCAGGCCTCCCCCGGTGATGGTCTGCACCAGGGTTCCGTTCGGGTCGTATTCAAAGATGGAGTTATTGCTACCATCCCCCGCGGCAACGATGAAAATCCTATGCACGGGATCGAACTCGACATCCTCGCCCACGTTGCTTCCAGGAAGCGTCAAGCCGAATCCGGTTTGTGAATCGATGTTATAGAACTCCACCATTGGAGGCGTCAACGGCCCGCCTGGCGTCGTGATAACCGCAGTGTCCGTAACCGGGTCGATCGCCATGCCGTTGGGATTTCCGACGCCGACGCCATTCGCCTCTCGCACCTGGCCGGTCAACAGGTTGATGGTCGCCAGGATCGGAACACTGGTCGGACTTCCGTTGTCGCCCGCCAGCACCGCTTCGTCGGTCTTGAAGTCGTAGGCCAGCACGGGGCAGCACCCGATGTTGGCATCGTTGTACGGCTGCGCCGGACCGAACGAGTTCGTCGCGACGTTGGAGCTATTCAGGTACATGTAGACTCCGCTTCCGGTAGTTCTCTGCAGCACGGCCAGTTCGGGGTCGCCCTGATTGAGGCTGATTCCCCACAGTTGATAGCCGCTCTTGATGGTTGGCGTCCAGACGCCGGAGAACCGGTTGTTATCGAGAGGATTGAGGGTGAGAAAGTAATTCGCGAAGCCGCCATTCACCGCGATCTGGTAAAGGACGAGTCCTACGTGACTGCCGACCACGCCCTGCGTGTCGTAGTCATTCATCGTATGGTTTTGCATCGCAATCACGCTGACAATACTGCCGGTTTGCTGACTGAAGCTCTCGGTCGCCACCAGGTTCTCGCCTCCGCTTTCGGCCACGTACTCGCTCAACAGGCCTTCAGTGCCGCCCTGATCGATGCCGAAACCGAGGATGTGCCCTCCGAACTGGGTGTGTACGATGATCTGCGGGGAAGGTTGGCCCGCGACATCCGACTGCGCCGCTGCCGAACAACACAGGCTGAAGCAATACAACGTCGACAACGCCACTGCGAGCGCTGGATAGGATAACTGCCAATAGACTGGTTTCCCCTGCCGACTCGTCATCTCAGCTTCTCCATTTCTACTATTTTTGTTTGGTGCCCGGTGACCAGGCTGCGTGTGAGCTCTATGAATGGCCCTCAGCTGCGTCGGGTGACAGTCTACTGGCGCGTTCTACCGTGAGGTGTCAGGAAGTTGTGAAACTGCTGTCACGAAGTAGAGACATTCACGCAGCAGAAACACTAAGTGCTCCGCACGTCGCGGGGATGGGGGAAGGATGGCTATTGCCGCGGCGCGTAGTATCCCTTGCGCGCGCGCACGTGGTACTTCTTGTTCTCGGCAAGAATCTCGATCTTGCGGTACTTGCCGTCAGGGAGAAAGTCGGCCGGCTTGTACGAGATGGCGTACTGGCTGCGCAGCTCGTCGGAAATCTCGGTGAAGGCGTTGGCCACGTCTTCAATCTTGAAGGGGAAAAACGCCCTGCCGCCGGTCTGCTCGGCAAAGTACTCCAGCACTTTATCGCCGCGCAGCTTGATGCCGCTCGTGTTGGTCGAGATGGCGTAGATGATGACTTCAGCGCGCTGCGCCATTTCCACGGCTTCCTCGCGCGAGACGCGGCTCTGATTGTCCTCGCCGTCGCTCAGCAGAATGATGGCACGGCGGGTGGCGATCTGGCCTTTGTCGACGCCCATCAGCTTGTCGCGGCAAGCGAAGTAGATGGCGTCGTACATGGCCGTGCCCCCGCCGGCGCGCAGCATCCGGACGCCGTGCGATAGCGCCTGCGCGTCGTCGGTGAAGTCCTGGGTAACTTCCGGCGTGGTGTCGAAGCCGATGACGAACGCCTTGTCATAGCGTGGGCGAATGATCTGATTCAGGAATTCAATTGCGGATTCCTGCTCAAACTTGAAGCGGTCACGAACAGAGTTGCTGGCGTCGATCAGCAGACCGACACGCAGCGGCAGGTTGGTTTCGCGGCTGAAGGACTCGATGTTGGCGGGCTTGTTGTCGTCGATGACATGGAAATCATTCTGCGTCAGGTCTTTCACGAAGTGGTCGCGCTTGTCGGTGACGGTAAAGACAACGTTGACCTCGTCAACGCGCTTGCGGATGACGGTCAGCTTGTCGTCGGGCTCGCCATTGGCACTTTCAGCCGGCTTGGCGCCCGGATTCGCCACCGCGTTGGATTGCGCATTGGCTGACGAGCTCCCGCCCTGCTGCGAATTGCCTTGCTGCGCGGGAGTTGAACCAGTGTTCTGCGGAGCGGACTGCGGGCTGACCGGTGCTTGCGACTGCGGCGTGGAATCAGGTTGTGCTGCGGTTTGCGGATCAGCCGGCGGCGGAGGGTATTTGACAGCCGAGGGCGCGTTCGGTAATTGCTGCTGTGGCGCGTCTTGAGCGACGAGTCCCCACGGCAACGCCGCCGCCAACGCCAGAATCAACCAATAATTCATGCGAAAGTTCATTATAACGGGTCGTCAGATTTATCATTTGGACGTACCAGGGTGCGCCAGGTCTCGCGCCTTTTGAGACCTGAGATCGGCTTCCTACGCCGCTTTCCGTGCTATCAGGATGCGCAGCGGCGGGAAGGTTCCCGTCCAATCGAGGGGGAACAACTGTACCGACAGGCCAGCCTGGGTGAATTGCTCGGAATACTCGCGCATATGTCTGAAGTCGGAGATCACGGCGACGCCGCCGGGCTTGAGCACGCGGGCAATCTCGCGGCAGGCCCGGGCGC
>JASHXK010000292.1 GCA_030043575.1 Terriglobales bacterium | reverse complement strand
CGCGTGGGTCATGCGCGCCATGATCTTGGCCAGCGTGGTTTTGCCGACGCCGGGAGGGCCCCAGAAGATCAGCGAGCCGGTATCGTCGCGCTCAATTTGGATACGCAAGGATTTGGCTGGCCCCAGGATGTGCTCCTGTCCAACGAACTCGTCGAGGGTCCGCGGCCGCATGCGATCGGCCAGTGGACGAGACTTGTCGACGGCTTCCTCAGAAGGCGGTTTGTTCTGGAAAAGACTCACGCAATCAGATCACCACGGAAGCACTGAGGACACGGAGATTCTTAAGGAATTCAGGTCCACAATTACGGCAAGGCCTTCCGGACTCGGAAGTCACTCTATTCGATGACAACAACCGATCATCCGCATTGTATTTCTTACACGTCCCTGTTCACCGTGCCACTGTGGTGAACTACCGTCCTTTGCCGGGCAGCCTCATACAGCACGATCGAGGCTGCGATGCCGGCGTTCAGCGACTCCACTTTGGGCGATTGCGGGATCACGAGGACCTCGTCCGCCAGCGCCAATACATCCTTGGGAACCCCTGCTCCTTCGCCGCCCACGACGATTGCGATCGGCCCACGCAGGTTAGCTTCAGGAATTACGGTTCCCTTGTGCGAGGACGTTGCCAGCACGCGCACGCCGTGCGCTTTGATATCCGGCAGCGTTTTCCCCAGCTTGATCTGCGTAACCGGCAGGCGAAGCAGCGATCCAGCCGACGCGCGTAGGGCTTTCCAATTCCAGGGACTCACGGTACGTTCCCCAAGCAGAAGTCCGGTCACGCCGAAGGCCTCAGCGGAACGCGCGACCGTGCCCAGATTGCCAGGATCTTGCAAACCGGCTGTAATCACCAGCAGTACGGGCTGCCTCGCCAGAATGTTCTCCAAGGTCCACGTCTTGACTCGTACCAGCGCCGCGACGCCTTGTGGAGTTTCGGTGGGCACGGCGCTGGCGAAGACGCTGTCGGGAAGAAGCAGCGCCTCGGTTTGCGCGGAGAGTTGCGGCAGGAGCCGATGCGCCCGCTGGTGCGCCGAGTCGCTGAAGAAGACCGTCCGCAGCCGCAATCCGCTGCGAATGGCCTCTTCCACCAGATGCATGCCTTCGATGGCGACTTCCCCTTGTTGGTTCTGTGCGGCTTCTGCGAAAGCGCGGCGCAACTCCCGCACGCGTGTGTTCTGGCGGCTGTCGACGCGGCGAAGCGACTCCTCGGAATTGGCGAGACGTGCCATCAGCGGAACCGGCGTCTATCCTACACCGCTGTACCGCATCACCGCGCGAAGAGCCCCGGCGTGATAATCTGCTCAGTTGCCGTTTCCCGGAGCAATGTGTTAGGGTTTCGCTCCGCAAGCACCTCGCGAACGAAAGAGGTACGGTTGCGTCCCGAGATCGTCAAAATCAGCAGTAAGGAGCCGGAGTCGTCTCTGGTCACTTACGCGGCGGAAAAAATCCGCGCCGGCGAGGTGCTGGGCATGCCGACCGACACTTACTACGGCCTCGCGGTTGATCCTTTCAACCTGCACGCGGTCGACCGCGTCTATGAGATCAAGACGCGCTCCCGGCACAAGCCACTCTCGCTCCTGATTGAGTCTGTTGACCAGGCCGCTGAGCTTGCCTGGCCCGTACCGGAGATTTTCTACCTGCTGGCGCGGCGCTTCTGGCCCGGACCTCTTACCATCATCGTGAAGGCTGATCCCAAGCTGCCATTGAAGGTCACCGCCAATACCGGCAATGTCGCACTGCGGGTGCCCGCGGCGGAAGTACCGCTGGCCATCATCCGCTCCGCGGGACTACCGATCACGGCAACCTCGGCCAATCTGCACGGCGAAGTCGAATGCACCACGGCGATGGCGGTACGTGATCAGTTAGGCGATTGCCTGTCGATCATCGTCGATGGCGGTCCGTCTCCTGGCGTGATGCCTTCAACTATCGTGGATCTGACGAGCGATGGTAGCTGGCGCCTGCTGCGCCACGGGGCGATTCCAGAGGAACAGATCGTCGAACTCTTGGGACGGGAGTAGATTGCCCTCAGCGGTAGACAAATCCAAAATTCATCCCGTCCGCTGGATCGTGCTTCTCGTTGCGATCGGCGCGGCGGTGTTTCTGCTGTACATCAGCCGCCAGATCATGCGCGAAGCCGGGGTTGATGAGGAGCACTCTGCCGATGCTATCGTCGTCTTCGGCGCAGCGGAATACGTCGGACATCCATCGCCAGTGTTTCGGGCCCGGCTCGATCACGCCTACAGCTTGTTCGAACGAGGACTGGCGCCGGTGATGATTACAACTGGTGGCGCGGGAAACGATCCGCATTTCAGCGAAGGCCAGGTTGGACGCGATTATCTGGAATCGCGCGGCGTGCCCGACGCCAATCTCATCGCCGAAACCCAGGGCGGAGATACAGAACAGTCAGCAAGGCGAGTAGCCGTAATTCTGCGCGCCAACGACATGCACAGCTGCTTGCTGGTCAGCGACGCCTATCACATGTTCCGCGCCAAGCAGATGATGACAGCCGAAGGAATCAAGGTGTACATTTCGCCGCGACCAAGCTCCATTCCAAAGACTTTCGTGGGACGATACCTCGCGGCCCTGCGTGAGAGCGTCAGTTATCTGCTCTACAGGGCGCATGTGATGTAAGCTATCGGCTCTCGGCCGTCAGCTGTCAGCTTGGCTTGCTCGCTTTCTCACTGCCATCCTGAACGAA
>JASHXK010000030.1 GCA_030043575.1 Terriglobales bacterium | reverse complement strand
GAGCACGTCAAGCAGGTGCTGGCGGTGGAGTTGAGCACGGGAATGATGGTGGAGGACGTGAAGCTGGCCCTGAACGGCAGCGTTCCGGTGGAGTACTACGGCCGTGTCGGCGGCAACGTTCCCATGGCGGAAGAGATTACGGCACAGGTCTTCGCGCGCATGGCAGCGCATGTGTAGCTTGCTTTGAAAGGGCACGGCTTCAGCCGTGCCGTAGTAGGGCACGAAATACTGGCCTTTAGGCCCTCCGCGGCTAAAGCCGCGTCTCCCGATTAGCCTTGGCGGCATGCCTGAAGGCGTGCCCCTTTTAGGCAAGACTGATTAGAGCGCGCCCTTCAGGTGCGGCACAAAGGAGCGAACGCGAATACTGCCGGATGTGGCCATCGGTGCGGGTATCGCGAACGTCGGAGCCCGGAGGGCGGTGCGATGACAGCCCAGCGCTTCAGCGCTGGGTAAGCTGCGGTTTTGTGGTAGAGCCCCTTCGGGGGCGGCACACCTCACACCCATGAGGGAGGAATTGTGGAAGGCTATCAGGTAATTCATGAGAAATCGCCGGCGTTCTATGACAAATACGAGCGCAAAGCCGAATTGCAACACCAGACCCACTACTGCCCTGGTTGTGGTCACGGCATCGTCCACAAGCTAATAGCTGAGGCACTGACCGATCTTGGCGTGACGGACCGCGCCGTCCTGGTCAGCCCTGTCGGCTGCTCGGTCTTCGCTTATTACTATTTCGACGTCGGCAATGTGCAGGTCGCACACGGTCGCGCTCCGGCTGCGGCAACCGCGCTGAAGCGCGCCAATCCACAATCGATCGTCATGTCATATCAGGGCGACGGCGATCTGGCCGCGATTGGCACGGCCGAGATTATTCACGCCGCTAATCGCGGCGAAAACATCACCGTCTTCTTCGTCAACAACGCGATCTATGGAATGACTGGCGGGCAGATGGCGCCGACGACCCTTGTCGGCCAGAAGAGTACCACCTCGCCCTGGGGACGCCGTTCCCACAATGAAGGACTGCCGATTCACGTATGTGAACTGCTGGCCGGCCTGGAAACGCCAACGTACCTCGAGCGCGTCGCCCTCAACGACATGAAGAACATCATGAAGGCGAAGAAGGCGGTCAAGAAGGCGCTGGAGATCCAGAAGAACGGCGGCGGCTTCTCGCTGATCGAATTTCTCTCGCCCTGCCCGACCATCCTGAAGATGGATCCGGTCGTCGCGCGCAATTGGGTGGGAGAGACGCTGGTCAAGACGTTTCCGCTCGGCGTCTTCCGCGATCGCAAGCCCGAGCTGCCGGTCGATGCCAAAGTGCCGGCGAAGACCATTGCAGAGGCGTTGGAGGTTGCTGAGTCCGCCGCAACTCAGCCGGCGGTGAAGCGTCATCACCACACGCGCGAGCTGACCGTGAAGATAGCCGGTTTCGGCGGACAGGGCGTGCTGCTGATGGGACAGCTTCTGGCTGAGATGGGCCTGCGCGAGCAGATGGAGGTGAGCTGGCTGCCATCGTACGGGCCGGAGATGCGCAGCGGCAGCGCGCACTGCCACGTGATCCTTTCGCATGACCGCATCGGCTCGCCGCTGATTTCGCAACCCGACGTGCTGGTCGCGATGAATGAGCTGTCGCTGCACAAATTCGCGCACAGCGTCGCCTCCGGCGGGATGATTCTGTACAACAACACGACTTTACCCGAAGGCTTCAACGCACTGCAGGCACGCGTGGTGTGCGTACCGGCAGCGGAGATAGCCGACGCGCTGGGATCGGCGAAGGTGGCCAACGTGGTGATGCTCGGCGCGCTGCTCGAAGAGACCGAGTGCCTGCCGGCGGAATCGGCGATCGGCATTTTGGAAGAAACGGTCAAGAATCCTAAGCTGCTTGATCTCGACAAGCAGGCCATTGCCGCAGGACGCGATTACGTCGATAGCAAGATCGAAGTGGGCGCCGTGGCGCAGCCGGACGGGTACTCGTACTAGAAGCTGTCAGCTATCAGCGATCAGCTGTCGGCCGCTTGTAGGTCGTGGCTCGCGGTAAACCAGGATATGGTCGGCGCTTTGAAAGGGATGGCCTTCAGGCCATCCGTAACAGGTGCCTCCTCAGCGCGGCTTTAGCCGCTGAGGTTTCCTAATCAGGAAATTCCAGCGCCGTCGATCGCTTCCGCCTCCACGCGGCGCGCCACGGCGATGTTTCCTCACAGCTGCGCGATTCACTCACACGCTCGCGTGACCCGGCTCACTGTGCACTCCGCGATTCAGGTTTGTAATACAGGCGTCATTGGGAGCAATCATCATGCAATCAGAGAAAGAGCAGGTACTTTGCCCGCTGTGTCATGGTCACGGCCGCGAGAAGAAGGAGATTCTGGTGGTGCGCTGGCGCAGCCGGGAATTCGAACAGGAGCTGCGGAAGATATCGGACGAAGCTGCATTCGGTTCGGGCAGCGGCCTCGAAGTTCCGTTCGAGATGGAAGAGCCGGTCTACAGTAACGAATCGGATTAACTATCAACCTCCCCGCCTTGTAAGTCACGGAGGACGCTTCCGAATTGGGCGACAGAGCGTCCGCCGTTATCTTTTCAGCCATTCTCGCTCGAAAAACCCTGGCAGCATACAGCCTGATTTCACCTCACCTGCCCCTCGGAACAGGTGAGAACAGTCCATGCAGCCTGTCCTGAATCGCGTCCACAGGCCAGTAGCAACGCGGGGCCGCAACATATTAGGTTGAATCAGTTCAGTATTTGCCATGGGCCGGCGAACCTGCGAGGCATTATGCGGATGACGCGGATCGCAGGTAAAAACAACGTTGCGAGCATACAGGTTCAGTTACCAGTACTGGTAGCTGACGTAGGGCTGGCGAGGCTTAAAAGGGGGAGCCCGCCGGCCCTGTTGTGTTCTGGTGTTAAGTAACACCATCTCCTGATCTGCGGTATTCGCCGTAGTTCCTTCGACAGCGCCGGTTGCTATCGTTCAGTCACCCATGATTCCTGCTCGAACGATCGCTTTCCTCCTCGCCGTAGTTGCCGCCGCGGTCAGCGGCTCGGCACAGAATGCCGCTTCGCCGCAATCGACCGATCCCACATCCCTCAGTTCATCGCAAGCGGCTTTGTCGCCGGACGAAACCGCTTCGCTGCTGCAAGCTCACGCTGCGTTATCCGAAGCGCCCAATGCATTCCTGGGAACGCCGGCGGCGCGAACCTTGATACCGAAGCAGCATGAATTCTGGGACCGGCAACAGAGGTTTGCTCTCGCCGTGGAAAGTGCAGTGCGCCTGGCTGATACCATCAAGACCTGTCGCGAGTTGGCCGACGGCGGCAGAGAAGAATGGATTCCAACCCAATCCTGCGCCGGAGTGGCCGCGTGGAATGCGGGATCGGTTGGGCTGGCGCTGGGCGTGGGCTGGCTGTTTCATCACTACGGCCATCACCGCCTGGAGCGCATCGTTCCCTGGGTAAGCACCGCGGCGAGTGCCGCCGGCTGGACCAAGAGCGTGTTCAACATCTACTGATTCCTTGCGCTAGTCGACTGCATTGCCGAGCGAACGCGTTCGCGCGTTTGTTTTCGGTATCATCAACCTCGATGGATAGCGACCTCCTGCAATGGCGCAGCTCGATTGAAGAAGCCCACAGCCGAATCCGCCATCTTGTGCAGGAAACTCCGGTCGCGCTCATTGAGGACGAACCGCAAGCGGCGTCTGCTCGCGCCTATCTCAAGTTGGAACATCTGCAGCAGACTGGCTCGTTCAAGCTGCGCGGCGCCACGAACAAGATTCAGAGCTTGTCGCCTGACGAAGCGGCGCGAGGCGTCATCGCATCCTCCACCGGGAACCACGGCTTGGCCGTGGCGGCGGCATCGCATCATAAGGGAGTCGACGCCGAGGTCTACGTATCTGCACAGAGCACGGCTGACAAGATTCGGCTGATCGAATCGCACGGAGCACGCATTCGTGTGGCGGGAACTAGTCCTTTGGAGGCCGAGTTGGCTGCGCGCGCCGCCGCCGGCGACTCCGGC
>JASHXK010000291.1 GCA_030043575.1 Terriglobales bacterium | reverse complement strand
TTCCGGTCCAGCTTTCTTGGCTCCAAGGCTTCTTATGCTTGCGAAATGCTGGCCAGGCATTTTGTTGGAAGCCGTTGTAACATCAGATTGTGCGATTGTGAGAAGCCGCTGAATGCTGACGCCAGATCTGGTGAAACGACACCCGGGACGAACAGAAAGCGCAAACTTGCGCTAACGCCTGTTCACGACAATGATCGTAGAATGAGAAGCCATGCACAGCCATGAAACTCGGCCCAATCCGCTCGATTTAGTGCCCAAGAGCGTCTGGCGTGAGGTTTATCAAGGCCGCTGGCAAGAACTGCGTAGGGTTCAGAAGATCGAGTTCGTAACCGAAGTGATCTTCTTCCTCGCGCTGTTCGGCGGGTTTCTGTACGGAGCATACGCTGGCGGCAGGCTCGTCGGCTTCGGTCTTGCTTTCGTGGCCGTTGGCCTTTTGCTCGGAGCATTCTTCTGGCTGTTGAGCCGCAAGATTCGATGAGGCGTAAGTTGCGATAACGCCTGCTCACAACAGTTATCAGCTTCCGGCGTCAAATAGAATCTCGAAATTGTTGCTATGTCGCGTGTTCCTGAGCCATTAGCGCGGAGAGTCTGGCAAGCTGCCATCATCGTCTTGCTGCTTCCGGTACTTGTGCCGCTCATTGTCCTCGCCCTTACGTTTTGGCTTCTCCATCGTGTGACCCTGTACCTGCTCGTGTGGACGCTTTGGCTGCCGAAGGGCAAGAACATGCTCTTCGTGTATTCGGACAGTCCGATATGGAAGGAGTACATGACCCAGCAAGTGTTGCCACTGGTCGAAGAACGCGCAGTCGTTTTGAACTGGTCAGAAAGAACCACTTGGCGGAGATGGTCTCTTGCAGTGCGCGTTCTGCGGTCCTTTGGCGGAGAGCGCGAGTTCAATCCGATGGTGATTATGTTCCGACCGCTGAGACGCGCCCGAATATTCCGATTTTGGTCGGCATTCAGAGACTGGAAACACGGCAAGCCAGAGCCAGCTGAGCAGTTGCGGAATGATCTGTTGTTGCTGCTGTAGGCTCGTTAGCAGATCGTTGGCGTAACATCGCCGTTGCACTCATTGACGAGCGCCGGGGCGTAACCTACGCTATCGCCTGATTTCGCCAACAACCCTTTCATGTAAAGGCGCTCCCAATCGGGTGTAAAGTTGAACCTGCAAAGACCGCTCGTCGGATGGTCCCATGCACGGAGGGAATCTCTATGCCAATTCTCAAACGATGTTTAAGATTTGCTCCAAGCCGCATTGCAGCGGAAAACATGGGCGCGATAGTGCTGATTCTCGTGCTAGTGACACTAGCCGTGCCACTTGCACAGGCGCAGACCTTCGCCGTGTTGCACACATTCACCGGCGGCGCGGACGGAGCTGTCCCCATTGGCCTCATTCTCGACCGCGCGGGGAATCTCTATGGCACCACGCAAGGCTTCGAGAACTGCAACCTGAATAGTCCGCCCGGGATTTGCGGCTCGGTTTTCAAGCTGGCGCACAAGGGCTCTGGCTGGGTCCTTACCACGCTCTACGACTTCGACGCTGGCGAAGGCGGTCAAAGAGCGTCGTCGCCACCACTGTTCGGCCCGGATGGCGCTCTCTACGCGACCAATTCATTCTCGGGAACAAGCTACGGCATAGTTTTCCGCCTCGCTCCCAACTCCAATCCCTGCAAATCTGCCTCCTGCCCTTGGAACGAGACTGTGATCTACTCCTTCCCCGGTGGCGCGAGCGGCGCGGGTCCCGCCGGCGCTCTTCTCTTCGACTCGGCGGGTAACATCTTCGGCACAACCGGAGCAGGCGGATTAAACAGTTGCCGCAATGGAGGCTGCGGCACCGTCTATGAGCTCACGCCCTCCGGAGGAGGATGGATGGAGAGCGTTCTTTACGCTTTCACGGAAAGTGGTGGTGTCGGGCCCGCTGCCGGAGTCATCTCCGATCCCGCCGGCAATCTCTACGGGGTGGCCGGCGAGGGTGGATCCGGCGGTTGGGGCACGGTCTTCGAGCTCTCGCCCTCAGTCTCCGGCTGGACAGAAACGACGCTGTACAACTTCACCCGCTTCGGCTCCGCCGGATATCTTCCCGGCAACGGCCTCATGCTCGATGCATCTGGCAATCTTTACGGCGGCACATCCTACGCCGGCAGCGGAGGAGGTGGAACCGCATATCAGCTTGCACCGTCGAATGGCAGCTGGACGTTGAACGTCGTCTATGGCTTCACGGGGTCAAATGGTCCCGGCGCAACTTTCATCATGGATGCCGCCGGCAACATTTACGGCACCACTATCAACGATGGGGCTCACGGGTGGGGCAACGTCTTCAAGCTGACGCCGATGGACGGCGGCTGGACCTATACCGATCTCTACGACTTCACCGGTGGTGATGATGGTGCAGAGCCAGGTTCCCTTGTGCGGGACGGCGCCGGCAATCTCTACGGCACAACCTTGGCCGGCGGAACGCACAGCCTCGGCACCGTCTGGGAGCTCACACCGTAAGGTTAAAGAGCTCTTGCATCAGCGTTCGACTTAGTTTACGTGAAATCCCCATTTCGTAAGTGATCCGGTCGGCGGGGATAGGTTACGATAACGCCTGTTCACAACAGCTATGATTTCGTGAGCGACACTTAGAATTTGGATATAAGCTGCCTCCGCCAGCACGACGGTCAACGGGCACAATCAGTAAGGGGGACCACTATGACGAACTCTGCTCAAGTTCCCAACTCAGTCGGGAATCGCACCTTGAGGAAGACGTTCTTTGCACTGGCAGTGGTTTGCACGCTAACTTCCGTTGGACTGCAGCGGGCCCGGGCGCAGACGTTCAGCGTGCTGCATAGCTTCACCGGTGGCCAGGATGGCAAGACACCGTATACAGGTTTAACGATCGCTCCTTCCGGCACCCTTTATGGAACAA
>JASHXK010000290.1 GCA_030043575.1 Terriglobales bacterium | reverse complement strand
TTGCTGAGCAGAACCGCGTCAAGCAGGTCCCAATCCTTGCCCCGCGCGGCAAAGTCCTCGACCGCGAAGGCCGCATCATCGTCGACAACTATCCCTCGTTCTCCGTACTGTTGCTGCGCGATCAGAATCGCGATCTGATGGCCGATGCCGACAAGATCGCCACTGGCCTGCACATGGCGCCTGACGATCTGCGTACGCGGCTGAAGCACATGGCTGCCGTTCCCGGCTATCAGCCACTGTTCCTCAAAGACGACATCACACCGGATGAGTTGGCCTTTATCGAATCGCATCGCGCCGAACTTCCTGAACTGGAAATGATCACCGTTCACCGCCGCCTGTATCCCAAGAACGGCTTCATGGCGCACGTCATCGGATACGTCGGGCAGGTCAGCGAAGACATGCTGCAGCAGCCGCAATGGGAGCTGTACAACCCTGGCGACATCGTCGGCATGTCGGGCGTCGAGCAGTTTTACAACGATGTTCTGATGGGCAAGAACGGCTCGAAGCAGGTGCTGGTCAACAGCCGCGGCAAAGAAGTGGGCACGCTCAGCGATGTGCCGGCCGTTCCCGGCCAGCAACTGAAGCTGACGATCGACCTGGATATGCAGATCGCAGCCGAGGAGGCTCTGGACGGCAGGAATGGCGCGATCGTCGCCATGGACCCGCGCAATGGCGAGATCCTGGCGATGGCGAGCCGGCCGGCCTTTGATCCCAACGAGTTCGCCGTGCACATCAGCCGCGACGAATGGAATGCCTTGGTCACCGATCCCGGCAAGCCGCTGCTCAACAAAGCCATCCAGGCGCAACTCGCGCCCGGCTCGGTCTTCAAGGTCATCATGGCGACGGCTGGTCTGCAGGAGGGCATTGCTCAGAGTCTCACTGTTAACTGCGGGGGCGGCAAGACTTTTTACGGCCGTTTCTTTAAGTGCTGGATTGCGGGACATGGATCGCACGGCACGGTGGGCATCACCAAGGCCATTTACCAGTCCTGCGATTCGTACTTCTACACGCTGGCCGAGAAGCTGGGCATCGGCAAGATTGCGAAGTACGCAACCATGCTCGGGCTGGGGCAAAAGACCGGCGTCGATCTGCCCCAGGAAGTCTCCGGCGTGATGCCGTCGGAAGAGTGGAAGATCAAGAACTTCAAACAAAAGTGGTATGCCGGTGAGACGATTTCAGTCGGCATCGGCCAGGGAGCGGTGGCGACGACGCCCATCCAGTTGGCACGGGCTGTGGGTGCGGTGACCAGCGATGGTGTGTTGGTGCGTCCCCATATTGCCTTCCCGGATCAGTTTCCGCCGGGCTTCAAGCAAGTCGCGCGCTACACCGACAAGACCCAGCTTCCGCTCGATCACGACAACTGGATTACGATCACCGATGCCATGGCGCAGGTGGTGTCGCCTGTGGGAACGGCTCCCAGCGCGCGTTTGCCGGGAATCGACTTTGCAGGAAAGACGGGTAGCGCGCAGACCGTTTCCAACCAGTTGAAGTCGAAGATGAGCGGCAGCGAAAAAAGCAAGTTCAAGGACAACGGCTGGTTCGTGGGCGTGACGCCACGGCGGAATCCTGAGATCGTGGTAGCGGTTCTACTCGAAGAGGGTGAGCACGGATACTATGCCGCCCGCGCTGCGTCGCAGGTTATCAAGGCTTATGTGGAAAAACAGCGCCGCGTCCAGACCAACGTGGCCAAGGCGAACGGTGCGAGCGAAGCCGGCAAGCAAGCCGAGGTTGCCGCGGTCTGGCATGAAGGCGATGCCGGCAATCCGGACAAGATGCAGGCGGGACATTTCACGGTCGCAGCCGACGGCGTCAGCAAGCCGGTGAAAGCCGCGCCAGGCGTGGAGGCAGCCCCTTTGCCGGCCGCGAGCCTGGAGGCCACGGAATCCCATTCGGAGATGGCTCAACCGGAAGCCGCAGTTCCCACCCCTCCGGAACCTAAAGCCATGGACACAATTGATGGCAAGCCGGCGCAATCCACGCCCGCGAAAAAGAAAGGGCCTCCTGCAATTCCGCCTGTCACCCCGCCAGCGGTCGCAGTTCCCGGGAGAACGCCGTGAGCCGTTACGTCTCCTTCCGGGACTTTGATTGGGTGTTGCTGGTGTTGGTGTTGCTGATCTGCGCGCTGGGCGTAGTGGAAATCTACAGCGCGACACTCAGCACGAAGTTCGTTGGCGTGCATTTGAAGCAGGTCTACTGGATCCTCGGCGGCGTGGCGCTGATGTTTATCGTGAGCGTGTTGAACTACCAGGCCTTGCTGGAGCGCGTACCGCTGCTGTATCTGATCTCGATCGGTTCGCTGCTGGCGGTCGCGCTTTTCGGCAAGAAGTATCTCGGCGCCCGGCGCTGGGTACAGATGGGATCGTTCCACTTCCAGCCGTCGGAGTGGGTGAAGCTGGTCCTGATTCTGGCGATGGCAAAGTATTTCGCCGATCAGAAAACGGAGTGCACGGCGCAGGACATCGTCAAAGCGGGCGCGCTGGTTGGCGTCCCGATGTTGATGGTGCTGGCGCAGCCTGACCTCGGCACCGCACTCACCTACCTGCCGATCGCCATCATGGGCCTGTTCCTGGGCGGGATGAAAGCCAGGCACGGGCTGTTCATCGTGCTGATCGGAGCGCTGCTGGCGCCGGTGGCCTGGCATGTCCTGAAGCCGTATCAGCGCGATCGGCTCACAAGCTTCATCCAGCCGGAAGCGGATGCCCAGGGCCACGGCTATCAGGTCATTCAGTCATTGGTGGCAGTGGGATCGGGCGGCATTTTCGGCAAAGGGACAGCGCACGGCAGCCAGACGCAGGGACAGTTCCTGCCAGTGCCGCATACCGACTTCATTTTCGCCGCCTTCGCCGAGGAGCACGGCTTTATAGGCGCGATGGGCGTTCTTTTGCTATACTTTGTCGTACTGATGCGTCTGATTCAGAACGCTCAGACGGCCCCCGACCGGGCAGGAACGTTCGTCGTCATGGGTGTGGTTGCGGTTCTCGCATTCCACCTCCTGGTCAACGTCGGAATGGTGGTAGGCTTCATGCCGGTCACGGGAATCCCCTTGCCGTTAATGAGTTACGGGGGATCGTCGGTACTGTTCATGTTCCTGGCGCTGGGTATCGTGATGAATATCCGCATGCGCCGGTTCGTGAACTAGCGACTAAAAGATTTGTTGTTGCAGGCGCCACCGGGCGCGAACAAGAACAGCCGGCCGGCATCCGCCGGAAAGCCATGGCAGACGAAAACTCTGGCTTTCGAAGGATGGCAAAAAGATTACGACCGCCCTCACGAACGAGGGCATTAGCCGGCCGCGAGGAGATCCAGGCCGGACAGGATTGCAGAGCACGTGTTCAAGGCGGGGAACGGCCCCTCGACCTCAGCAAACGC
>JASHXK010000289.1 GCA_030043575.1 Terriglobales bacterium | reverse complement strand
GCGCGGATGACCTGGGGATCGTCGAGCGAATAGCCCAGACAGCGCAGCGCGATGATGGAATTCATGATGCCGGGATAGATCGCGCCCAGGCCATCGCTCATGTCGAGGCGCTCCAGCATCCACTTCTCTGCGGCCTTCAGCGCCTGCGAGCGCAACGGGCGAATGTGCACCAGCTCGAAGAAATGCACCAGGCGGTCGAGCACGAGAAAGAAATTGCGCCACGAGATCAGCTTGTCAGCCCAGCGCAACCGCAGTTCAGACTTAGCGCGCCCGCCGACAAAGAGCTCGTCAATCCCATGCTCTTCCGGAATTTTCTTGAACGGCTTCTTGGCGTACGCGATGGACAACGGCACCAGAATGGCGCGCGACCATGACGAAATCTCGTAGATGTTGAACCAGAACCACTTGGGAAATAACACGATCTCCGGCGGAATTGCCGGCACCGCGTCGTAATCGTACTGGCCGAGGAAGCAAAGATAGATTTTGGTGAAAGTATTGACCGCGGTCACGCCGCCCAGCGCCAGAATGCACTCGCGCGCCTTCTTGAGCTGCGGGTGATCCGCCGTGTAGCCGGCCATCTTCAGCGCGAAGTACGCCTTCACGGACGCGCTGATGTTCGATGGCCCGTCCTCGTAGATGGCCCAGCCGCCGTCAGCGTTCTGGCGATTCAGGATTTCGGCTGCACACTTCTGCGTGCGCACTTCATCTTCGGTGCCCAGCAGGCGATGCAGGAAGATGTAATCGGAAACCAGCGTGGTGTCGGCGCCGAGTTCGCCGCACCAGTAACCTTCTTCGCGATCCTGGATGCCGAACAGATAACGCCGGGACGCGTCAATCGCAGCCGCTACGCGGCTCTTTATGTCGTCGATCTTGCCGAAACGCATTTCGGTGGGATTCAGGGGGTCTGCCATTCTTCTTTGCTTACTTCTGGGGTGTATCCCAGAACGCCCTTCGCTATTCGCCAGAAACATCCGGAAGCATTGCTCTGGCGAAAAGCGAAAGGCGAAGAGCGAATCGCGACTTAATCACCTACGGCAGGCGCAGCGCCGATTGCCTCCACGATTTCAGGCGGTAAGCCGAAGCGAACGTTCTCCGGCATCACTTCCACCTCGCGCATATCGGTAAAACCCTGCTCCTCGAGGAAAGTCACGGTTTCCTGCACCAGGATCTCGGGCGCCGACGCGCCGGCGGTCAGTCCAACCGTCTTCACGCCCTCCAGCCACTCCGGCCGGATAGAACGATAGGTTTCGATCAGGTGCGAGTTCGTCCCTAGATTACGCGCCACTTCAACCAGACGATTGGAGTTCGAGCTGTTGTCCGAGCCGACGACCAGCAGCAGATCGCATTCTGCGGCAACGTCCTTCACTGCGGTCTGGCGATTCTCGGTCGCATAGCAGATATCCTGCGCGTGCGGCCCTTTGATGTTGGGAAAGCGTTGGCGCAGCGCTTCGATGACGTGTGTGGTCTCATCCAGGCTCAGCGTGGTCTGAGTGAGATAGGCCACGCGATCGGGATCGGGCACGTGCAGGTCTTCCACGTCCTCGGGAGCGTCAACCACCTGCGTGACCAGCGGCGCTTCGCCCAGCGTGCCGATGACCTCATCGTGATCGCGATGCCCGATGAGAATCAGCGAATAACCTTCGCGGGCGAACTTCACCGCTTCCACGTGAACTTTGGTCACCAGCGGGCAGGTCGCGTCGATAACCCGCAGCTCGCGCAGCTTGCTGGCGTCACGGACCTCAGGCGCTACACCATGCGCGCTGTAGATGACGCGCTCGCCGGCGGGTACTTCGTCTACGCTGTCGACAAAAATTGCGCCCTTGGAGCTCAGTTCGTCGACGACGTAACGGTTGTGGACGATCTCCTTGCGGACGTAGATCGGCGCGCCGAAGGTCTCCAACGCAATGCGGACAATGTCGATGGCGCGCACCACTCCGGCACAAAAGCCCCGCGGCTTCAGCAAAAGTAGGGTTTTGGTTTCAGATTGGCTCATGCCTTCCTGCAATTAGTGTATACGGATTGGAAGCCGTGTTTCCCCACAATTACTTTATTGTACTCGTCCGGTAACCACCAATCTAACCGGGCGAAGCCGGGGGATTCTGCAGTCGATGGCGGAAATTGGGCGTTTAGCGGGACGCAGGTTTGGCGCTTGGGCCTTCCAGGGTTCACCGCGACCGACGCTTTATTTGTGTGTCATCCCGAGCGGAGCGGCCGCGTGCCTTTCCGTTCCGCGTCGTTTGCGGAACGGGCGGACGCGTAGTCGAGGGACCTGCTTTTCCTCAGACATCATTGCGCCAGGGTCAGACAGCAGGTCCCTCCGCTCGTCCCGCCTGTTCCGAACAGGCGGGACTCGGTCGGGATGACACTCTCAATGGCGGAGGCACGCCACGGCAGAAGCCGTGCCCTCTTATGAAGCCTATGTGGTTCTGCGCCGGTTGTGACGCAACGGGCCGCAACGCCGGCCGGCCATCTGTACAATCTCATACGAGATTTCCTCACGAAAGCGAGCGCCATCATGACTGGCAGCGACTTGGCGAAGATGTATGAGTTCAGTTATCTGGCCATCAAACGCAATCTGGAAGACCTGAGTCACGCCGACAGCATCGTCACGCCACAGAAGGGCGGCAACTGCCTGAATTGGGTATTGGGACACGTTGTCCTGGCCCGCAACACCGCGATCGCTCTGGCCGACGGCAATCCCTCGCCGATCGCCGATCGCATGGCCGTCTACCGCCGCGGCAGCTCACCTTGCGGCTCGGAAGGCTATCTCGACCTGGCGACCCTGCGCGGCTTTCTCGAAGATTCGCAGCTACAGCTGCTGCCTGCGCTGGCCGCCATGTC
>JASHXK010000288.1 GCA_030043575.1 Terriglobales bacterium | reverse complement strand
GCAACGCTGTCGCCACCGCCGATGATCGATACTGCGGCGCCATTCTCGGCAACCGCTTCAGCAATCTTCTTCGTTCCCTTGGCGAACGCATCGATTTCGAAGACGCCCATCGGACCGTTCCAGACGATCGTCCGAGCGCCCTCGATTTCGTTGGAGAACAGCTCAATCGTCTTCGGCCCGATATCGAGCGCCATCATGTCCGCGGGAATCGGTTCCCCTTCGCCGATATTGCGCACGCGTGCGCCGTGCTCCGGCTTGTCAGCCACAACGTGGTCGACCGGCAGCAGGAAGGTGATGTTGTGAGCTTTCGCATCGGCCAGCGTCTGCTTAGCCAAGTCAATCTTGTCGGCTTCCAGCAGCGATTTGCCGATCTCATGGCCCTGCGCCTTCAGGAACGTGTACGCCATGCCGCCGCCGATGATGAACGTATCGACCTTGCTCATCAGGTGCTTGATGACGCCGATCTTGTCGCTGACCTTGGCGCCGCCCAGAATCGCCACAAACGGCTTTTGCGGATGCGACAGAGCTTTGCCGAGATACTCCAGTTCCTTTTCCATGAGCAGACCGGCAGCGCTCTTCTCGACAAAATGTGTGATGCCTTCGGTTGAAGCGTGCGCCCGATGTGCCGATCCGAAGGCGTCGTTCACGTAGTAATCGCATAATTTGCCCAACTGCTTGGCGAAATTCGGATCGTTGGCTTCTTCGTCGGCGTGAAAGCGCAGGTTCTCCAGCAGCAGCGTCTGGCTACGTTCCAGTTTGTCGGCCATTTCCTCGGCCTGCACACCAACGCAGTCAGGAGAGAAACCAACATTCTCGCCACGACGCAGCACGTCGTCGATAAGAACGCGCAGCCGCTCGGCGACCGGCTTGAGGCTCATCTTGGGATTGGGCTTGCCTTTGGGCCGTCCCAGGTGTGATGCGAGGATGAGCCGCGCGCCGTGCCGCAACGCGTATTCGATAGTCGGCAGGGTTTCGCGAATGCGCGTGTCATCCATGACACGCCCGTCGTCGAGCGGTACGTTGAAGTCGACGCGCATGAAGATGCGCTTGTTGTTGAGCGGAAGATCGCGGATAGAGAGCTTGGTCATGTCAGTTGCCAGTAGCCGGTAGTCAGTTGCCAGCAACGCCAAACGATCAGCGCCTCAGCTGGCAACTGACCGCTGGCCACTGGCAACTGTTTTACAACCCCTTCTTGGCCAGATAATGAATCAGGTCGCGCACGCGGCAAGAGTATCCCCACTCGTTGTCGTACCAGGAGATCACTTTGACGCAGTTGCCGCCCACCACGCGGGTCATTGGCGCATCGACAATGGAAGAACGGTCGTCGCCGCGGTAATCGATCGAGACCAGTTCAGCTGTTTCGTATCCCAGGTAGCCCTTAAGCGGACCCGATTCCGACGCGGCCTTCAGCGCGTTGTTCACTTCCTCGACTGTCGTCTTCTTCTCGACAAACACCACCAAGTCGACCACCGAGACATTCGGCGTCGGCACGCGCATGGCAAAACCATCCAGCTTGCCCTTGAGATCGGGAATCGCCAGATAGATCGCTTTCGCTGCTCCGGTTGACGTTGGAATCATGGACAGCGCTGCCGCACGGGCGCGCCGCAGGTCTTTGTGCGGGAAATCGAGGATGACCTGATCGTTCGTGTAGGAGTGAATCGTGGTCATCGTGCCGCTGACGATCTTGAAATTGTCGTGAACGACTTTCGCGATCGGCCCCAGGCAGTTGGTCGTGCACGAGGCGTTCGAAATGATGTGATGCTTGGCTGGATCGTACTTGTCTTCATTCACGCCCATCACGATCGTAATGTCTTCGTTGGTTGCGGGAGCGGAGATGATGACCTTCTTCACCGGCCCGCGCAAATGCTGTTTCGCCAATTCGGCTTTGGTGAACTTTCCCGTCGATTCAATGACTACCTGCGCGCCAACGGACTCCCAGTCCAGCTTCGCGGGATCCTTCTCGGCGAACACTTTGATGTTCTTGCCATCGACGCTGATCGAATCGGCGCCCGCTGAAATCTTGTTGGGCAGATTGCCGAGGATCGAGTCGTACTTCAACAGGTGAGCCAGCGTTTTAGGATCGGTGAGATCGTTGACGGCGACGAATTCCAGTCCGGAATCGTTGAGAGCGGTGCGGAGAATATTGCGGCCGATGCGTCCAAAGCCGTTGATGCCGACTTTAATTGCCATTATTACCTCGTCCAAAAAATGCGAAATTGACCTGCAAGACTGCCTGCTACGAAGAACCAGGAGCGGGTACTGCGGCCAGACCAAAAATCGTAGCATCCGGCGCAGGGCGAGGCAATGCTACGAGTCACAAAACTCCGCTGGCTCCTGTCACAAAGGGGAATATAGTGGGTTGGTTCGAAATTGGGTCTTTGCAGGGCGCATCTTACGCTGCACCCCGACCTGGGAATGGCTTCCGATTGCTCCCGGCTAGGGAAGCGTGTTACAAGTGCAGCATGCGCAGATGGACACGCGATCGCAGCCGGAGACGCAAGCCGCAAGCCGAGAAGCCGGCACAAGAGAATCCCGCGCCTTTGCAGCCTAAGTTTCCGGAGCCGCCGTCTTTTGGAGCCGTCGAGAATCAGCAACCTGAGTTCGAAGCTCAGCCGGACGAGGCGGAGCTGCAAGAAAGCCAACCAGCCGAAGGTCAAGCCGGCCAAGCTCAGCCACAGCAGTTTCGACGCGATCGAAGCCGCCGTCGCGGACGTCGCGGACGCGGCAGTCGTCAACCAGCAGCCGCACAGCCGCCGACGCTGCCGGGTCCCGGTGGGCCGACGGGCGAAGCCGCCGAAGCAGAGGTTCCGCCGGAATCGGTCGAGCCGGTGGTGCCCGCTGTACCACCCGCCAAGAAGTCCAAGGGCGCGGTGGTGTTGTCGATTGGCCTTCCCGGATCGGGTAAGAGCAC
>JASHXK010000029.1 GCA_030043575.1 Terriglobales bacterium | reverse complement strand
CTGGCGACGGTCTGGTGCGACAGCAGCCAGCTGAATGCCAGCTCCAGCAGTGAGTGGCCGCGCTCTCTGGCGAACGTCTCAAGCTGCTCTACTTTGGCGTGGTTAGCTTCATGAAAATACCGCTCGGCGAGGTTAGCTTTCTCTGCCAGGCGCGTTCCTTTGGCAGGCTGCCCGCGCTTGTGCTTGCCGGTGAGCATGCCGCTGGCGAGCGGGAAATAGGGCAGCTCGCTCATTCCAAACTTCTCGATCAGCGGCAGACGCTCGTGTTCCAAATGGCGCACCAGCAGGCTGAATTCATCCTGGCTGGAAACCAGCTTCGTCAGGCGATGCGTTTTGGCCGTCTGCTCCGCCTCTTGCAGTTGCGCCGCGGAAAAGTTCGAGCAACCGATGTAACAAACCTTGCCACTCCTCACCAGATCGTCGAGCGCACGCAGCGTCTCTTCAATGGGAGTTTTCGGATCGGGGTAGTGGATCTGGTAGAGATCGATCCAATCGGTGCGGAGGCGTTTCAGGCTCTCCTCGGCTTCGGCGAGGATGTAGCCACGCGAGTTGCCGCTCTTTTCGCCCAGGGCGTTCAGTTTGGAGCCGAACTTCGTGGCCAGAACGATTCTTTTGCGCCGCTCGCCCAGCACTTCGCCGAGAATGTTCTCTGAGGTGCCGTAGCTGTCGGAAGTATCGAAGAAGTTGATGCCGGAATCCATGGCCTGGTCGATGACCTTGCGGGAGGCTTCGACATCCATGTTGGCGATGAAGCCGAAATTATTGCAGCCAAGTCCAATGACGGAGACTTGTAAGCCGGATGTGCCAATTTTTCTGTGTCTCAAGCTCAATCCTCTTGCAAGTTAGATTGCATGAGCTTCGCGGCGGGTTCAGCGCTCTTTGCAGAAAACTGCGCAGTGCGCATAATCATCTTACCGGCTGACCGTTACGGCCGATTGGAACGATGCAGATTCGAGCCTTCTCACTTTTCATCATCGCGCTCTTTGCACCGCCGATGCCGGCACAGACCCCCATGGAAACGATCACGATCGACGCGACCGCTCCCGCTCATCCGTTTCCGCATTCTTGGGAGCAGATGTTTGGCTCGGGCCGCGCCATTCTGAGCCTGCGCGATTCCTATCGCCTCGACCTCAAGGCGGTGCGACAGATCACCGACTTCCAATACATCCGGTTCCACGGCATTCTGCTGGACGACGTTGGAGTGTATGACGAAGACAAGCACGGGCAGCCGATCTACAACTTTTCTTACGTCGATCAGATCTACGATGGACTGCTGGCTGCGGGCGTGAAACCGTTCGTCGAGATCAGCTTCATGCCGTACAAACTGGCATCGCAGCAGCATCTGCAGTCGTTCTGGTATCGCCCCAACGTCTCGCCGCCGAAGGACTACGCGATCTGGGACGAGCTGATCACCAAGCTGGTGAAGCACCTGGTGGAACGGTATGGCATCGACGAAGTTGCGAGCTGGTACTTCGAGGTGTGGAACGAGCCGAATCTCGATTTCTGGACCGGCGCACCGCGCCAGAAAACCTACTTCGAGTTGTATGACCACACGGCA
Organism: Terriglobales bacterium; assembly: GCA_030043575.1. Classification (GTDB taxonomy): domain Bacteria; phylum Acidobacteriota; class Terriglobia; order Terriglobales; family Acidobacteriaceae; genus Bog-257. Next base: position 6,462 of record JASHXK010000029.1, on the reverse strand, counting down.
CGCGACATCAAAGCGGTGAGTCCGAAACTGCGCGTCGGAGGTCCGGCGACGGCGCAGGCGGCGTGGGTTGGCGACATGATTCAACATGCCGAGCAGACGCACGTGCCGCTCGACTTCGTCTCCACCCATGTTTATGGCAACGACAAAGCCAGCGACGTCTTTCATACGGACGAGAACATTCCGCGCGACCAGATGGTCTGCCGTGCGGTGAAGAAAGTTCATGACGAAATCAAGGCATCGGCGCGTCCGGACATCCCGCTGATCTGGAGCGAGTACAACGCGGCGTACGACAATGAAGTTGCAGTCACGGATTCCATCTACATGGGGCCGTGGTTGGCGACGACGATTGCACAGTGCGATGGGCTCACGGAAATGATGTCGCTGTGGACCTTCTCCGACGTCTTCGAAGAGCAGGGGGTGGTGAAGACTCCGTTCTATGGCGGGTTCGGCCTGATCGCTGCCGGCAATATCCCTAAGCCGTCGTTTTACGCGATGCAGTCACTGCACCAGCTAGGGGTGCATCGTATCGAAAATAGTGGTTCGAATATCCTCGTGACCAAAGCCAATGACGGCTCCCTGGTGGTGGCTGTTTGGAACTTGGTGAATCCTGGCTCAACCGGCGAGCCAAAAACCGTGAAACTGCAATTCAAGGGAGTGCGACCCGACGCCAAGGTCACGGTCCAGTACGTGGATGAAGACCACGGCAACACCCTTGCCGCCTGGGAAAAGATGGGCAGCCCGCGATATCCAACGCAAGGACAACTCAAAAAACTTCGGGAGCAATCGCGAACCATCGCTCCGGAGAACCAGACCTTAAGCGATGGCACCATAACGCTCCGGCTGACGGTGAACGGCTTGGCCGTATTGCAGGTGCGATAAGTCTTGAACCCGTAAATCTGCCGGCCCAAATCACTCCGGGTCGAAAGATCGTTCCTCCTAAGCGCATCCCCACTCGCTTTTCTCGGTTAGATCATCAGGTAAAAGCCAGCGGTTCAATGGGTTAGGTAATCACCCGCAATTCACTTGGAAATCACCCCTTGGGCATTGAGTTAAAGCGTGAATCAGGGCATTGTGCCGACATGCAAGGGCGCGATCAAAGCAAACGTCTTTGAAGCCCCTGATGAGGCCCCGGATGGGCCAGGCGAAGCTGCCGCCTCCGGGCCATGAGAAGCGGCGGCGGCCCGGAACTGGCGCCGCCGCCCGGCAAGCGAGAGGAAAGGAGGACGCCCATGAAAACGTCGGCAAACATACGCGCGGGACAACTGGAGATATTCGCCCGCTTTCTGGAAGAGCATCCTGGCTTTTCGCCGTTACTGCAAGGCGAAGATGCGGTGGTCTTCGGTTTCCAGACCGGCCACTGCGTCCTGACCCTCGGCGAGATGGAAAGGCTGGTTGGCGCTGAGCCGCACTTCGACGCAGAACAGGTGGCTCTGCTGCTATCGGCAGCCGGGAGGCGCGGCTAAGGAGACAGCTATGCGGCGGAACCATGATTGCGATGACACCTCGACCGGCACACAGCGGGCCGTAATCCGCAAGGCAGCGCAAGCCGAGCGCGCACAGAGCAGGCAGCCGGCGATGCTGGAATTGAAGCCACTCTTTATGCTGCTGTTCATGCTGCGCGAACTCGATCGGCATCCGGACGATGAGCGGCGCGACTCGGGTATGCCACCGGGATCTGTCCTGGTGGTGCGCTACAACTCGCGCTGAAGATCGAGCTGAGCGCGTAGCCCGGTCAGCACGCGCTCGCGCTCGTACTGCCAAATAGCGGCTCCTCGTGGTCAGTGCCGGCGAGCAGATCTCGCCGTAGGGTCAGCATTCCTGAGTTCGTTCTCCAACATCTTGCGGTTTCGCACCGGCAGGAAATTGAGCGAAGCGCGCGCCAGCGCAACATAGACGGCCCTGGCTTCGGGGAGGTTCAGGAGTTCCGCCAGATGCTTGCGTACCGTTGCCACGTCTCCGCGGACGAGCGGGCCACTGAAGGCCGAATGCGCGTCCTGTTGCAGATAATTGCGTAGCGTCTGCGACAGCAGCGGCTCCATCACAGACTTGATTTCGGATTGACGGATGCCGGCCGCGCGAGCCACCTCCTCCAGCGATGCCATCAGCGCGATCACCATCGGGGAAGCGAAGCTGCCGAAGACGTGATACAAGACCTTGTTCTGCTTCTTGATAACGAAGGATCTACCGCCGAGATCGGCAACAATAGATTTTGCGACCCGCACTGCGGCTGTGTCGCCTTCGACCGCGAAGGAGATGCCAGTCATTTGTGGTACCGTGCCCCGTACGAAGGTCATCATCGGATGGACCGAGGCGACGCGCGCGCCCTTCGCCAGCAGAGGCGATAATTCGTCGCTGGTGAGTGCACCGCTGGAATGAAAGACGGTCTTGCCTTTCCAATCCTGAGATCGCGCCAGAAGCTGAGCTACATCGGTGATTGCGTCGTCAGGGACCGTGATCCAGACGATGTCCGTTGTCAGGGATTGCTTTCCCAAGTCAACGACCTGTGCCCTTATCTTGCGAGCCAGCGCTCTGACATGAGCTCGCTTGTGGCGCGATGCGAGGAACTTCACTTCATAACCTGCATGCGGCAAAGCCAATGCCAGGGCAGTCCCGAGATTTCCCGGAGCGACGATGCTGATCGACGGACGTCCCCTGAAGCGGGATAGTTTGGACACGGCGGGAGAATAGCAGATTCGGGGAAGCCTGCGGGCGGTATCGCACCGCCCGCATCAAGGGGATCTGCGATGCACTGCCAGGGCATACCCTCAGCGGCTAAAGCCGCCCTGTTCAAGAGCGAGTTACGGATGGCCTAAAGGCCATCCCCTTCAAGGCGAGACCAGATCGCCTTCAAAGCGAGACCAGATCGGCGTCTGCCCGGTCAACCTATTTAGATTTGGCGCCGAAGGTGATGCCCAGACCCGTAGTCAACACCAGATCATTGTCCTTCTTGCCGGGAATCGGTTTGCTGTTGTAGATGTCGCCGAAGTTCAGGTTCCAGGTGAGCGCTTTGTAGAACTTGCTGGCCAGGCCAAAGTTGCCCACTCCGCGATAGTTCCCCCCGTCATTCAGGTAAGGATAGAAATAAAGATTCTCCGTCATGGAGGTGGTGGCCGTGAAATTGTGCGTCAAAATCTCACCGATGGTGGCATTGATGTAGTTATTGATCGTGCCATCGGAATAGTTCTCGTAGGTGTAGCCGATACCGCCGAGGACATCGAAGGTAGTGGTTTTACTGGCAATCACATGAAAGCCCAAGCCGCCGTTCGGGCTGAGGCGTTCGTTCAGGTCCTGCAGGTCGTCGTACAATCCGGAAAACATCCCGAAACCGAAGAGACGTGGGGTCAGATTGTGGTCGTAACGAATCGTGCCCCCGAACGTGTTTGCCGTAGTTGTCGTAACGTTGCTGGCCGTGCTGGTGGTATACAACGAGGCCATGGTGATGTTCCATTCGTCGGTGGTGGTCTTGCGATCGGCATTGAAACCCAGCGCGACGTTGGTGGTGTCGGAGTTGCCGCGCGCCAGCGCGAATCCGAAGCTACCGCCGCCGGTCCAATCCTGCAGAAAGCCGGGGTGAAGCGACTTCTCGTAGGCGGCCTGGTCGGCCTGCGAGCGAATCACGGCAACGTCGGACTGTGGAATGGTCTGCGTACCGGAACTGGTGGCGACCGCGACGGAAGAATCCTGCGCGTTGACCGTGCCGGAGACGACCTGCTTGTCGGTCTTGGTTACCACCATGGGCTGGTCGGAGGTGAATTGCGTCACCGCGGCCCAATCAATTACGACATCGCCAGCGTAGTCCGTATGGACGGTCAGCTTCTTGTCGGTAAGGCTGACGATCGTACCGGTAAGGCGGTCACCATTCTTGAGCGTGACTTGCGCGGCCTCGAGGGCCACGCAGCAACAACCAACGAGGGCGATACAGACAAAGGCCTTCATGACGAGGATTCTCCTTTGGCGATGTAGTAACGACGTAAGACGAGGGGCGCTATGCAGGGCCCGGACAAGTCGCAGCAGGAAGCTGGCTGCGCCTTTGACTGGCTACAGATGTGAATCGATTTACTCATTTTAAACGCAAAGCGGGTCGGATGAGAGCGCAATTGAGAATGGAAAGCGATGGTCCATGATGCCGGGGTTCGCGTCTGAAGTGCAGTTACAATGTTCTACAAGATGAAGTTTCGCTTTCACTTCTCATCCGGCTACATCTTCTTGGTTCTCGCACTTGCCGCTTTCCACTCCAGTTGCAGCAAGCAACAGCAGCCACCGGCGGAAGCCTCAGCTGCAGGCGCTTCCGTGCCTGCGACAAACGCCGCGCCAACGCCGCAGCCTGGATCAACGGCGCCAGTTGCCGGTCGCAGCACTTCGAAGTCACAATTCAACGGTAAGCGCGCCATGCAGTATGTGAAGGAGATTGTCGCGATGGGGGCGCGTCCGCCGGGAAGTGCAGCGCACGCGAAGCTGGAGCAATACATACTCGCCAAGTTGAATGGAGTGGATGTAGAGCAGGACAAGTTCACGGCGCAGACGCCGACAGGGAAGTTTCCGATCAACAACATCATTGCGAAGTTTCCCGGCACGAAGGATGGCATCATTGTCGTCGCCGGACACTACGACACGGCGTATCCGTTAGGGAAGTCGTTTGTGGGCGCGAACGACGGCGGCTCGTCGACAGCTTTGTTGCTCGAACTGGCGGATGAACTTCGCGGGAAACAGCTGGACGGCTACAGCATCTGGCTGGTGTGGACCGATGGCGAAGAGGCGTTCGTGCGATGGACCGATACCGACAGCGTGTACGGTGCGCGACACCTTGCGCAGAAGTGGCAGGCGGACGGCACGGCGAAGAAGATCAAGGCGTTCATTCTGGTCGACATGATCGGCGATGCCGACCTCGATATTTTGAAGGACACCAACTCCACGCCGTGGCTCAGAGATCTTGTCTATCAGGCGGCGAGCAATCTTGGCTATCAGTCGCACTTCTATGATTGGCAGACGCCCATGGAGGACGATCACAAGCCATTCGTGAAGATTGGCATCCCATCTGTCGACCTGATCGACTTCACTTACGGGTATAACAATGTCTTCTGGCACACGCCCGACGATTCAGTCGACAAGCTCAGTGCACAGTCGCTGGGGATCACCGGTGACGTTGTGCTGGAGACGATACGGCTGCTGAATGCGAGGTAGTGTTGCCACCACGGAGACACGGAGTGCACGGAGTTTGAAAAAGGTTCATTTCCTTGATCTCAGTACCTCCGTGGTGAAATTCGGATTCCTTTGTTGAGTGTTATGCTGATGGCAAGTTAGATGCAACCGTAACTTCGGCCTGAGGAGCATCGGCTTATGCTCCAGAAACGAATCGACGATCAGCCGACGATCTCGCGCCAGATGGTGCGCGAGGCCGAAGGTGCGTTTCACAGCCACCTGAAGCGCGTCGGATTGAAGCGCACGGGGCAGCGCGACACCATACTGCGCACCTTCCTCGACACTCGCGATCATCTTTCAACCGACGAACTCTACCGGCTGGTCAAGAAGCAGGACCATACGATTGGATTCACCACCGTGTATCGCACGTTGAAGCTGCTGGCCGATTGCGGGCTGGCCAGCGAGGTCGCCTTCCACGACGGTATCGCGCGTTACGAGCACCAATACCAGCGGCGTAATCATCATCACATGGTTTGCACCGAGTGCGGCAGTTCGGTGGAGTTCTTCTCACCCGACATCGAACGCATCGAACAGGAGATTGGCCGAAAGAACAAGTACCTGCCTACCCGCCATAGCTTTCAGATCTATGGCGTGTGCGCGAAGTGCCAGAAGAAGCAGAAGCGGGGGTAAGGCAGTCGCATGGTGTACCGATGAACCGGAGCGTGCACCGCTAAAGCAGTGCTCCACCCTAACGATTTCAAGGTCTATGCTCACCCTCAGGGAAGCAGCCGAACAGATTCACGTGCGTCGTTTGTCTCCCGTCGAATTGACGCGCGAGCGTCTGGCTCGGATCGAGCGACTCAATCCCGATCTCAACGCATTCATCACGGTGACGGCGCAGCAGGCGCTGGAAGATGCGCGTTGCGCTGAATCGGAGATCGGTGCCGGCAACTATCGCGGGCCGCTGCATGGCATTCCGATCGGCCTGAAAGATCTTTTCGACACCGCGGGTGTGCGGACGACGGCCGGAAGCAATCAGTTTCGTGACCGTGTGCCGACGGCGGACGCCGAGGTGGTGCGGCGCTTGAAGCAGGCGGGCGCGGTGATTATTGGCAAGCTCAACATGCACGAGTTTGCGTTTGGCATGAGTGGCGTGGTCAGCGCTTTCGGCCCGGTGAAGAACCCGTGGAATCGGGAACGCATCACTGGTGGATCATCGTCCGGTTCGGCGGCGGCGGTTGCGGCTGGACTCTGCATGGCGGCGCTGGGAAGCGATACATCGGGATCGGTTCGCTGTCCTCCGGCACTTTGCGGAATCGTAGG
>JASHXK010000287.1 GCA_030043575.1 Terriglobales bacterium | reverse complement strand
CGACCGGAACCGTGCGCGGCTGCAGCTCTTCGCCGCAAAGCACTTTGTCCAGATTGAACGCGACGCGCTTGCCGTCGCCGACAGCGTTCACCACCATTAGCTGAATTCCAGTGCCGAGTTGCACCACGTCACCGGCCGCGAAGAAGTTCGTATCGCCGAGGCGTCCGAAGCGATCTGCCTTGAGGTTGCCGCGTTCGTTCTTGAATTCGTCTGGAAGCCACCCTAGCGAGGCATGTTGTCCGACGGCGATGATGACGTTGTCGACGCTGAACTTTTCTGCCGGCGAATCGCGATCAATGTCGATCGGCGAGGCATTAATTGCGCCCGAGAACCGAGCCGGATGCAGCTGCAGCGCTTCGACCTTGCCATTGCCGAGCACCGCCGTCATCGCGCACCCGTGCAGAATCTCCACGCCTTCTTCCAGCATGTCATGAAGATCTTCGGCTACGCATGGCATCTCGTCCTTCTTGGACTCGACCGTGATCATCGTGACTTCGACTGCGCCCTGCCGCAGCGCTTCGCGAGCGCAATCGATCGCTGTGTTCCCGCCGCCGATCACAGCAACACGCGGGCCAAGCTTCACCTTCGACGTGCCCATGCCGATGTCGCGCAGGAACGGCAGGCCGTAAATCACACCTTCCTTGTCCTCGCCCTCTGCTCGGACGCTGTTGGAATTGATCAGACCAACCGCCAGCACGCAGGCGTCGTAGTTCTTCTTCAGATCGTCCCAGCTCACGTCCTTGCCGACTTCAACATTGCATGTGATCTCGACGCCCAGCTGCACCAGGCGCTCGATCTCGCGGTCCAGAATCTCCGGCGGCAGCACCCACACCGGAATGCCGCCGCGATTGAGCCCGCCGGGCTTCGGCGATTTCTCAAGAATGGTCACCTTGTAGCCGAGACGCGCCAGCTGATAGGCCGCGCTGTGTCCCGCCGGACCCGATCCGACGATCGCGACCTTCTTGCCGTTCGGCTTGCCCGGCTTGACCACATCGTTCGTCAGCGACTGTCCGAGATCGCCGAGGAAGCGTTCGACCGCGCGGATAGAAATCGCCTCGTCATATTTGCCGCGATTGCAGGCCTGTTCGCACGGGTGATAGCACACACGACCGGTCACGGAAGGGAAGGGCATGTCTTCCTTGATCAGCGCGTACGCGTCGAGATACTTCCCGCGCTTCACCAGATCGAGGTAGCCCTGAATCTTCTCGTTCGCGCCGCAAGCGTTGTTGCAGGGTGGCAGCTTGTCGCGATAGACCGGCCGAATCGAGCGCCAGTTGCCGGTGGGGAACAGGTCCTGACCTTTTTCCTGCGTCGGCGCGGGAGTAATGCCGGCGAACGTGATTTTGAGCCGGTCGGGAATGTGAGTGCCTTTGGTCGACATTCGGTTCCTTCCTGGAGTGTGTTCCAGTACTCGTTCTTTGAAAGGGCACGGCTTCAGCCGTGCCGTAGCTTTTGCGAACAAGCTGGCCTTTAGGCCCTGAGGGTGCGGACGCTCAGCGGCTAAAGCCGGTCTCTTGCATCATCTTTTCCGGCACGCCTGAAGGCGTGCCCCTTCAAAACAGGTGCATGTCACAGTGAAATCTTCCTATGCCATCGCGGGCGCGGTTTTCTCCACATTCACCGGCATGATGTGCAACTCGTTCATTGCCATTGCGAATGCTTTCTGGTTGGCGATCATGGGCTCGATGGTTTCGCGCTTCACGATGCCTGTCGTCTTCACGATGGCCGCGATCAGCGGCGCTGCAATGTCGGGCGCGATCAGCTTAGTGCGCTCGGCGGCGCCTTCCGTGGACAGGCGGTCCAGACCCAACTCGCCTAGCCGGTAGTAGAGCCACTTGTGATCGGCCAGCTTGGCCGCATCGACGCACACCAGCTGCGCCAGCCGCTCCGGACCGGGAACGAATCGCAGCACGTACTCCGGCGTATAGTGCGTGTTGATAATCAGCGTGCCGCCTGGAGGCATGCCGCGCATATAATCCCAACCTTTCACCATGGTTCCTTCCACCAGCACGACGATATTGGGATTCTCGTTTTCGTAGGTGAGCGCGTTCTCGATCACCGTGTCGCTCACGCGGCAATACTTGCGCGTCGGCGCGTTGGTGCGATCGGGATTGTCCACGTAGTTCTCCATCGCCTGCGACTGCTTACCCTCCTTGCGGGCGGCAGCGGAGATGGAGTTGACGATGTCGCGGCCTTCTTTGTCCATGATGATGCCGCGCGTCCAAACCGTGAGTTCGGTGTAGCTCATGATCGGCCCTCGTAGTCGCTTCCGAAATGCGTGGAGGCGCAAGTCCCGGTGCGGCTCTCACTACGGTTAGTTCAGCAGAGAGAATTGCAAAATCAACGCACTCGGCCCCACAACCGACTGCTTCATTCAAAGCTCGTTCAGCACGATCTGTTCAATGTCCTCAATGTGCCGGCGCATCGCCGCTTTGGCTGCCTCGCCGTCATGCTTCTTGATGGCAGCGAGGATTCGCCGATGTCCGGCAAGCGATTTCTGCGGCCGGCCGGGTACCTGTAAAGCTCTTTGACGGGTATCGCGCAGCATGTCGATGAGCAAATCAAGGATCTTCAGCAAGACGGTGTTTCCCGACGCCAGGGCGATGTTGTAATGGAACTCCGCATCTTCCGCGATCGCCGGCTCGCCTGCCGAGATCTTGGCTGACTGCCGTTCCAGAATCTCTTCCATGACCGTAATCTGCTCGGGTGAAGCATGCGTAGCGGCTCGCGCCGCCAGCCCCGGCTCCAGCATCTTGCGAAAATCGAGCAGCTCGCCGACCAGTTCCTTGCGGTGTTTGAGCGCTTCGGCAAACGGCTTGATGGACGCCTCCGCCGGTTCGCGAACAATTGTGCCCGCACCCTGGCGCGGTTCGACCAGGCCCATCAGCTCAAGGCTGCGAATCGCATCGCGAATGGAGCTCCGGCTCACCTGCAGCAGTTCCGCCAGCTCGCGCTCCGAGGGCAGCTTGTCGCCGGGTTTCAGCTTTCTTAGAATCAGACGTTCGATCTGCTCAGCTACTGCCTCGTAGACCTTTTGACGTCGAACAATTTCAAAATCGGATTGAACCGGTTCGGCCATGGAATGTGGTCCGGTTAATGGACCAGTCTTGCCAGCCACTATAACGCGTTCGTTCTCCTGGCACAACCCGCTCTTGGAGTTCTTGGAGCGCCGATATCTTGGGGCCTAAAGCGTGAGGCTTGCTGCGATGCGGCAGATGAAGCCTGCGCCGGAAAGCAGGCGATTTGATTGGCCGCGCAGTTTTCCCTAGAACGGCGAGAGTACGTGCTGCTCGCCCAGCACCTTCCCCTCGTGGTCAAACCAGATGACCTCGTACTGCGGCTGAAAGATCGCGTACCAATAGCGATAGACGTACTCATCGGTACAGGCTTTGGGAATCGGCGTGAGCGAGCCGCAGGGGCCTTCGGAGGTGGGATCGCCGAGCAACTGCCGCACCACCTCGTTCGGATCGCCAAGGTTCACCAAGGGCGCGTTCTTGCGCAGGTTCTGGTCATGGTGATAGGCCCAGAAGCCGGCGCCGACCAGGCCGAGTGCAATGACGATGAAGACGATGCGAGTCATGATTGCCGGAAGGGATCAGGAGTTAGGGGCAAGGGACCAGCTGAAGGTTACGACGCACGACCGATCCCTAATCCCTAGCCCCCAGTCCCTGCTTTACCCCTCCTCTACGACCAGCGTTGACCCCTGCGGCAAATAGCCCTTGCGCCGGAACCAATCCTCCATCGACGAGCGCAGGCGCTGCAGCGGCACGCGCGTTCCAATCTCCATAGCACCGTCGGCTGTGGGGATGGTGTCGTCGAAGACCTGATCGTTAGTGAAGTTTCTCATGCTGAAGCTGTCGAGCCACTTCAGCGGACACGCCAACCGCTGGCCATCCTGTTCATATTGCACTCGGATCTTACGCGCGAACATCTTTCGATTGTGCCGGAAAAGGAAGCCGCAGGAAAGCCGCCACGGACGCAAGCCTGCGCGAAAAACCAGAGCAAACTTTTAACGATCGCCTGAAGACCGTGCCCG
>JASHXK010000286.1 GCA_030043575.1 Terriglobales bacterium | reverse complement strand
TGCAGACGAGTACGGCAATAGACATCTCAGCTGAACTTCCAGAAGCTGCAAGAGAAGCAGTAACGGCCAGCGCTCTCGTCAACCTGTAAGATTTGTTGGAACTTGCGCAGCAGAATACCACGCCATGAAACATGTGCAAGAAAAACCTCTTGCTATCGAAAGCCTATGCGGTGGGAGCGTGCAAACATAGGATGGATGGACTTTCGAGCCAGCAAAGAAAAGCTCCATCCGTAGCCGGATGGAGCATGAGTCGGAATACGGATTCGCTGTTACCGTGTGTTGCCTGACGTCGCGTTCGTTGAGGTGGTCTGAACGCCGGAATCGGCGGTCGTGGTCGGAGCGGCGGCGCTCGTCGCTATCGGCTTGACCTGCTTGGCAGAAGTCTTCGTCATTGGAACATATTCGGGGATGCACTGATATTCCGGATACGAGGTGCAGCGCTGGGCATAATCCTGTTCTTGCTGATAAGCCTGAAGTTGGCAGGCTCGTAGCGCAGCGAGACTGGACCAGCAGCTATCGTTGTGCGGATCAGGCAAAGTGTTTTGCGCCGAAAGGCTCGTGATCGACAGCAGCAGAAACATAATCCCAACAGAAGCAAGTTTCAGAGTTTTCATGATCGATCCTCCTCACCTGCAACATGAGATCGCGGGGCTTCGCAATTCGAACGGACAACGTTTCCTCATTTTCGGCCAATTTTCATGTAGCTTTGCACGAGCGCTGGGCATCTGTGTTACATAGACACAGGAAGGATGCATGGGGGCGGAGCGGCAGTTGAATGTGAAGGAATGGCCAACGCGGCGTGTGGCGATGTTGGTGTTACCACTGGGCCACATGGTAAGTATCGCAGGTCCGCTCGATGTCTTTACCCGCGCGTCTCTTATCTTGACGAGGTCAGGAAAGCGTGGCACTCCTGCCTATGAGCTCAACTTACTTACTGCGGACAACTCGCCGCTTGCGACGGCAGCTGGGTTGCAGATCGTCGGCGGACACTCCTGGCGGGACCATCACGCGCCGATCGACACCCTGCTGATCCTGTCTGGCGCAGAACTTGCTCCATCCCGCTTCGATCCCCGACTGTTGGCATGGATTCGCGCGCGCGCCGCAGATACGCGCCGCGTTGGTTCAGTTTGCGCCGGAGCGTTTGTTCTGGCTGCGGCGGGAGTTTTGGACGGACGACGAGCCACAACGCATTGGGAACTTGCCGGCGATCTGGCGCGCCGCTATCCGCGGATTGCCGTCGATGGCGATCGCATCTTTACGCAAGATGAACATATCTGGACGAGCGCTGGAGTTTCCGCCGGAGTGGATCTCGCGTTAGCGATGGTCGAGGAAGACCACGGCCACGCGTTGGCGCTGGAGGTTGCGCGGCGCATGGTGCTGGTGATGCGGCGTGGCGCGGCTCAGAAACAGTTCAGCGCCCAGTTGGCCGCGCAAGCTGCCGACCATCAGCCTATCCGCGAACTCATCGCCTGGATTTCCGAGAATTTTGACGCCGATCTTTCCGTTCCCGCGCTGGCGCGCCGCGCCGGAATGAGCGAGCGCAACTTCAGTCGCGTATTCACACGACAGGTGAATACCACGCCCGCCCGCTTCGTCGCCCGTCTACGCACCGAGGCCGCTAAGGCAAAGCTAGCGGCTGCTCCCCAAAAGCTTGACGCAGTTGCGCAAAGTGCGGGATTCGGCGACGGTGAAACCCTGCGCCGCCATCTGCGCAACGATGAACTAGTGGACAGACTCCCCGATGAGGGCAAGCGTCAGCGCGTAGCCGTTGCCGGCTAGCGTCGCAGCAGCTTCACTGCGAAGTGTCATTTCGGACCGTCTTATTCTTACGAATTCTGTTTTTTGGATCTCCCCCTGCGGAGCTGTATTATCGTTGATCCAAAATCAAAACCCAGAGAAGGAACGTCATGACACGCAAATTGGTTTTGGGTTATTGTGCGGTTCTGATGTTGGCAGTCAGCGCGACACAATCGCTGTGGGCACAAATGGCTAATCCCTACGGCCCCCCGGTCAGTGTTGACGACGCGAAGAAAGCAGCCGCTCCAGCTATCGCGGAAGCGAAGCAGAATCATTGGACGATCGCGGTGGCTGTCGTCGATCCCTCCGGCACGCTGGTGTATTACGAAAAGATGGATAACACGCAGACGGCCAGCGCTGACGTTGCGATTGACAAGGCACGCTCAGCCGCGCGATTCAAGCGTCCGACAAAGGCCTTCCAAGATGCTCTGGCGGCAGGCGGCGATGGCCTTCGCATTCTGGCGTTGCAAGGTGCGGTTCCGATTGAAGGCGGCTTTCCCATTGTGATGGATGGGAAGATCGTGGGAGGGATCGGAGCTTCCGGCGCAACCAGCGCACAGGACGCGCAATGCGCTAAAGCGGGTGCCGACAGTCTGAAGTAGTTTGTCGCGGGCTCCGCTACTACTTCATCGGCGGAAGATAGGGAATATAGTGCGCGAACAGCCAGCACAAGAAGAACACCACCGGGATATGCACGAACATCTGTAACACGCCATATCCCACGATGTCCCTCGCCTTTAGTCGCAAAATGCCGAGCAGCGGCAGCATCCAGAAGGGGTTGACGAGATTGGGCAGCGCTTCCGAGGCGTTATAGATCTGCACTACCCATCCCAGGTGGACCTGGTGCAGGTTGGCGGCTTGCAGCACGTATGGCGCCTCGATGATCCACTTACTGCCGCCCGATGGAATGAACACCCCAAGCACCGCCGAGTAGGTAGCGACCAGCAAGGGATACGTGTTGTGACTGCTGATCGCAGCGAATAGCTTCGCCAGCGCTTCGGCAATGCCGGTTCCGGTAATCATTCCAAAGATCACGGCATAAAAAGGAAACTGGATGAGTACTCCGCCGGTGGCAGGAATGCAATCGGCAACGGCGTGCAGGAAGCGCTTGGGACGCCAGTGCAGCAGCAGTCCTACCGTGATGAAGATGAGGTTGTAGGTATTGAGGTCGAGCGCGGCCAGCGCGCCCTGCGGCGAAGTGCGGAAGACATCGACCAGATAGCAGATCAACAGCGCCGCGACCAGGATCGTCAGCAGCGGACTGTATTCCAGCCACTCGCCGGGTTTACTTTGCGGCTCAAGACTGGTCCGAATCGGCTGATACTCAATGCCGTAGGACTCTGCGGTCCTGGCGTTTTCTGGCGAAGGCGTGGACAGCCACGCGATCACGACTGAGAGCACAAGCAAAATCGCCGTCGTCGCGATGCTCGGCCACAAGAATAATGTTTGGGTAAGCGGGATCAAGCCACTGATGGCGAACAGCGAAGCCGGAATGGCGGACTTTGTCGCCATCAACATCGCCGCGGACGACGACAGGCCCATCGCCCAGACGGCGCCCAAGCCGAGATATGCCGCAGCACCGGCAGCGCGATAATCCATGCCTTTGACGCGGGGAGCGAGCTCGCGAACGAAAAGTCCACTGAAGATCAGGCTTAGGCCCCAGGAGATGAGTGAGGTCAGCATGGAGAACAACGCCACCATGGCAACCGCTCCACGCGGTGTCTTGGGGATTCCGGCCAGCTTCCGGATGGCGCCGTAAACCAGCGGCGTTGAAGCGACGACGTAGCCGCCGATGATGATCATCACCATCTGCATGGTGAACGGAACCAGCGCCCAGAAGTTCTTGCCCCCCTGGATCGCGAGCTTGGCTGGACTCTGGTGCAGCAGAAGACCCACCACAAAGACGACGACGATTCCTAGCAGCGCAAAGACGAGGGGATCGGGAAACCAGTGCTCACTCCAGTTGGCAAGGCCGAGTCCAAGGCGGATAAGCCCGCCCTCGGCAGTTGCTGCTTGCTTGGGTCGCGTCGCGTGCATGCTGGATCCTTTCACGTTGACAGGCTGAGTTGAATGAATCGCGTGCTGAACGAATGCGACTAGCCAGGGCACTTGCTTTCACCGAGGTTCATCGCTCTCGGCACATCCTGACATGCAATCCGAAAGCTGCTACATCATTGTTGCCGGCAGTACAAAGTAGAACAACAAGCCGATCAAAATCAGATAAGCCAGGAAAATCAGCGTCCAGACCATGTTGTGGCGGATGACGTCGCCTTCACTGCGCACGAAGCGGCTGGTTGATACGCCGACGCTGGCCGTCTGCGGTGCGATAGGCTTGCCAATCTCCGCGCCCACCGAGTTCAGCGAAGGCGCAAGCAACGGAGGTAGTCCCAACAGCCTGCCCGTAACGGCCTGAATTGGACCGAACATCGCATTGGTCGAGGTGTTGCTGCCGGAGAGAGCCACACCGATCCAGCCCAAGATCGGCGCGAAGACAACATATAACGCACCGAACTTCGATAACCCGAACGCCAGCGAATTCGCCATTCCACTGAACACAAAGACATAGGCAATGGCAAAGATGAAGAACGCTACCAGCAAAGCGCCCCACATCTGCTTGAACGTGCGCGCGAACACCTGCCGTAGCGTGCTGGTGCTTGGTCGAAGCAGAAGGGCGATGACGATCCACGACGCAAGGATCGAGGTTCCTCCACTCAGCGGCGTGAAGTTAAAGGTTGAGGCGATGGGCTTGCTGGTAACCGACGAGACAGCCGAGGTGCTTGCTTTGTACAAACTCTTGGCGGGCAGGTGCGACCACGGGCCAGTCCACGCGACCACAACCATCAACAACACCAGAAACGGTAACCAGGCCTGAAAGACGTTGACCGCCGCTCCCGCCGCTTCTGCTTTGGCTTCTTCCTGCGCGGAAATGATCTTGCCGCCGAAGGCGCGAATGTTCTTCGGCCGCCAGACCTTCACAAAGAAGTACAGGATCCAGAAAGAGGACAGCGCGCCGCTGATGTCGGGAAGATATGGGCCGAGGTAATGGGACGTCGGCCACTGTCCCACAATGTAGGACAACGAGCCAACGATACCCAGCGGCCAGGCTTCTTTCAGACCGTCCCAGCCACTGACAAGATAAATCAGGACAAAAGGCGGCAGCAGCGCCAGCACGGCAACTATGTTTCCGATCGAGGCGGACAGGGCCAGCAGGGGCAAGCCGGTGACCGCGGCGAGGGCCAGGATTGGCGAACCGAGTGCGCCGTAGGAAACGGGAGCATTGTTGGCCAGCGCGGCGACGCGGATCGCCTCCAGGTCGACGATACCCAATCCAACCAGGATAGGAACAACCACAGCCCAGGGATAACCGAAGCCCACCAAGCCTTCCAGCAGTGCGCCGAAGGCCCAGGCGAGCATGATGGTCTGAATGCGCACGTCGGACGTGGCCTGGTTGACCATCCAGCTTTTGAAGCGATCGAAGTTGCCGGTGAGGACGAGGGTATTGAAGATGATGAGGCCCCAGAAGGTGATCCAATCGATGACCCATGCACCTTGCAGGCCACCATAGAGGTAGGCCTTGAGCGTGACATTGACCGGCGCGTGCCACGCCAGCACAGCTACAGCGATCGTGACCACGCCCGCAATAATGGTCGCCAGCCAGGCGGTGATGCGAAGCACTGCCAGCATGAACAGCAACACCGCCAGCGGCACTAGGGCCAGAAGGATCGTTGACCACAAGCTGCCTGTCGGCGCCAGGACTTGATGGAACATCTGCGGCCTCCTTATGGCGTGGAACACTTGCGGTCCACAGAAAGAAGGGACCAGGACGCAGCTGGATTGAAACAGCGCCTCAAACTGCAGAGTCAGACGAAAGAGATGCTTCGAAGACCGAGCCAACGGCTCAGGGTCTATAGGGACCGCTGGAACAGAACACCGTCGGAAAACTCAGCGGCAAAGAACCCGGCAAACCGTTCGCCGGTGTGAACGCTGCCGCGCCTTCTAGTTATCAACAAAGGATGGTAGGTATAGTAAGCGTGAAGTTCGAAATGTCAAGCAACAACGGCAAAAGTAAGTCGGTATTTGCACGGCGAAAGCCAGGCAATCACAGAGAGTAACTCGGACTGCGGAAATGGTCGTAGTGTTCCACGTGCCGGGGACAAACTGGTTGTCTTTGCCGAAGGCAAAGATTCATAATTGCCTGTTACCGGAACACTCTGCAAGTCCTCACTCATACTGGACACCAAGGAGGCTGTTCGTGCGCAAGACTCTGGTAGTTACTCTGGTAGTACTCGTTTCCGCCATGTGGTTAGCAGCTCAGGACTCCGGGCAGATGAGCAAATCGTCTGGGCCCACCACTATCCAGGGCTGCCTGTCCTATACCGATGGCCATTATCGACTTACGGACAGCAGTGGCAACGTCTATCAGCTATCCAATGAGGCGAACAAGTTGACCCACCATGTTGGCCACGAAATCAAGGTCACCGGCATGCCCGGCGTGCGAACCGTCGACACCACGACGCAAAGCGCCGCGTCCAGCGCGAAAGAGCAACCCGTTTTCAAGGTGAAGACGGTAACCCATGTAGCCGACACCTGCATGGCAGGAAAGTAAGCAGCGTCAGCACGGCGTGACGTCGGCTGAAGCCGACTCAGAAGAACTTGAAAGGGCTCATCGGGCACGACTAGTCGTGCTTTGTTACGAAGCAATTTGGTGCGGACAAGGCTAGCTCTTCACGCTGCGCGCGGCAACCTGCTCGGAGGTGAGGCCATAAAGCGGAGGAGTCGGCACTCCGAGAATCGCAAGATAGATGTAGATCTGACCGCGATGGTGGATCTCATGTTCGATCATGGCGCGCAGCCATTTCCAGACGGTGATCGGCGTACCGTCGGGAGTCGTACATTTGTCATTCAAGTTCGTCAGATGAGAGATGATTTCGGCCGATTCGCCGTGCCGGGCTTCCATGAAAGAAATGATGTCGTGATAGGTGGGCGCCAATTGTTTCCCGCAGCCGGCGTAGCGACTGGGCTTGCCTTGGAGAGTTTCGGCGTACATGTAGCGATTGATGGCAGCGATGTGTCGACCGAGATCGCCGAGGGTGAACTTGCCCGTACGATAAGACCAGTCGACTTTGTCGGGGGGAACGCAGCGGACAACGCGCATCGTGCGCTCGTGGATTTTGCCGAAATAGTCGAGGAATATGCCGAGGTCGCGGATTTCCATATTCTCATCCCGCTGCCATCTAATTGTAGAAACGATTGGCGGTTCTCGTCTGCCAACGGAGCCGCAATTTACGCCAATCGCGTGCGCGGTGAATGCCGGCTCGGAGTTATTGATAGGTGACGCGTTTCTCGCCTTTGACGACACGTCCGATGGTGTAGCCTTTTTCGCCGCAGCGCTCGAGGATGGTTTGTACCTTCTTGAACTTCTTGGCCGGCACAACCAGGATCATGCCAATCCCCATATTAAAGGCGCGAAGCATTTCGTCTTGCGGAACATTACCGATCTTTTGCAGGTGCTCGAAGATTGGCGGGACCGGCCAGGAGTTGATCTCGACGATGGCGCCGCAGCCTTTGGGCAGAACGCGGGGCAGATTTTCGGTGATGCCGCCGCCGGTGATGTGCGCCATGGCTGAGACGGCATCGGCTTCGATCATGCGCCGCACGATGGGCCAATAGCTGCGATGGGGGCGCATCAACTCGGAGCCAACCTTACCCTTGATCTCGTTGGCGTAGGTATCGGGCGTGTAGCCGGCGACGGAAAAAAGCAGATTGCGCGCCAGGGAGTAGCCATTGGTGTGCAAGCCGGTGGATGCAAGACCCACCAGCACATCGCCCGCCTCGACTTCTTTGCCGGTGATGATTTTGTCGCGATTGACTACGCCAACGATGAAGCCCGCCAGATCATATTCGCCGTCGCTGTAGAAACCTGGCATCTCCGCTGTCTCGCCGCCGATGAGCGCGCAGCCGTTGTGCTTGCAAGCATCGGCGATACCGGCGATCACCTTCTCGGCGACTTCCGGCCGAAGCTTGCCGGTGGCGAAATAATCCATGAAGAACATGGGCGCAGCGCCGTGCACCGAAATGTCGTTGACACAATGGTTCACCAGATCGGCGCCCACGGTGTGGTGCAGGTTCATCTCGAAAGCGATCTTGAGCTTGGTGCCGACGCCGTCGACGCTGGAGACGAGCACGGGATCGTTGTACTTGCGCTTGTCGAGGGAGAAGAGCCCGCCGAAGCCGCCGATCTCGCTCAGCACGCCGCGGTTGAAGGTTTTATGCGCCAGGTACTTGATGCGCTGCTTGACGCGATTGGCGCGCTCGATGTCGACACCGGAGTCGGCGTAAGTGATAGTGCGAGGTTCTGTCTGCTGAGCCAAGAATTGGGGTCCGTTTCAGAAGGCGCGCCGCCACAGCCAATTGTTTGCGGAGGATTCATTGTAACAGCAGTAAGCAACTGGCACTTGGCCGTTAGCACGATTATGGCAATTGGCAACTGTCGAGAGGCGAGCCACGTTGGCTGCCGATAAGAGCTTAGAGGCGTTAGCCGGAATCGAACTTGAGCCGCATTGCCGGCGTGAGCGGAGCGGGAGCCTGCTGGCGAAATCCTGAGCGTAGCGATGGACCTCGAAGGCAGGTGGGAGGGAACTGGAGGCGCGGGCCGGAATCGAACCGGCGCATAAAGGTTTTGCAGACCTCTCC
>JASHXK010000285.1 GCA_030043575.1 Terriglobales bacterium | reverse complement strand
CGCCGTCGTTCTGTTGGAAGAGCAGCACGCGGAAATCGCCGAAACCGGCATTCTGCAAGGCCAGGCGGTACTCCGCTTCGTACATGCCGAAGCGGCACGGGCCGCAGGAGCCGGCGGTGAAGAAGATGTACTTGTCGCAAACTTCCTGTTTCGACATCCCCTGCGACTCCAGGAATTGCAGATATTGGACGAGGTTCCCCACGGTGAAGTACGTGGGATTGCACTGACCGTTGTTGCCGTACTCTTTGCCGAGCTGAAAGGCGTTGACGTTGGGCACCGGCAGGATGTCGCAGTTATAGCCGCAGCCCTGAAAAACGGCCTGGATGACGCGTTCGTGCTTCCAAGTCAAGCCGCCAAAGAGGATGGTCACCTTACCGCGCTCTTCCGCGCCGAAGGGGCGCTCGACCGGGCGTTTGAAATGCCGGACCGGACCGCTGTCCAGGCCCATCATGCTCGCCAGGCGCGCGCGCTCGTGCGCCAGCTTGCGTTGAATTTCCTCCTCGCTATGTGGGCGAGTCAGTTCATCAATCGGAATATCGATGCGAGAGACCGGCATGTTTTACCTTCCTCTTCTTCGAGTGAAATTGTATTTAATTGCTTGTAATTGACAGTCTTAGTTGCACTCGGGTAATGCGGCGCAGGCAGACGAAGAGTGTGGAACCTGTGAAGACGATGAATCGGGGTGAAAACTCTCACGGCGTAAGCGATCTTTGTAACAACAGCCTGTTACAACACCGAGCGAAAATCGCAGGGTTACGGCTCACCCACACGTTACATCATATTATCTAATCCCCAGCCAAAACGCATCAAGCGCAAGGAAGGAATTCTTGGCAACGCAGTTGCTTAGTCGTGAACTTGGCACCAGGGTGCTAACAGAAAGAGCGCTCAAGTTTTAGAGCCCCGGTGATCCGCATCTTGGCAGTAGATGCCGGGGGAGGGTGGCAGGTTTCGCATTATTGCGAATGGGACGCGAGGCTTGAAGCGTGCCGATTGCGTCATCAGGACCTTACCAGATCCCCTTATCACTCCCTGTCAATCGAAACGCGACTGCTGCCGCCGATGCCAGGTACGGCAGCAGCGACAGACGCAGCGTCGCGGGAACGTCGCCGCGCAGCGCGGTGCTGGTGACCTGGCGCGTATATAGGTCGGCGCCATTGGGAAGGACAGGTACACGCAGAAATTTACCTCGCGCGAAAATCACTTCGCCCCCGAAGCGGGCAGCGGCCAGAACCTGCTGCGGCAAGTCGGGTGCGCTGCCACGATATTGCAGCGCAAAGTCGCGGACGATGTTGATATAGGTCGCAACTCCCGGCCAAATGCCGCCCAGATCAGAGGCTTTCTTCAACTCGTCGAAGTCAAGCTGATTGGTTTCCAAAAGCGCAGCCGTGTTGACGATATCGCAGATTCGAAAATAAAAGTGCCGGTACATCCGCTGCAGAGTCGCGACGATGACCCGCTCTTCCGCGGCAGGAACGAGGAATGTGAGACCGTTGACCGTCTTCGGCACACGGCGCGCGACAAAGCGCCTGGCCATCGCCATGTGCTCGCCGGTTTGACCCAGCCGCTGCGCGTGAACTTCGACCGACTCCGGCAAGCCAGGCACCGCAAAGTTCCATTTGTTGGCCAGACGATCGCCCCAGCTGCGCGGCTCGATGTGCCCTCCCAAGCGATTCAGCATGACATGCACAACACGCCGCTCATCCGACGTGGTGTAGAGATCCAGATCGCTGCCCAGGTCGGGCCAGTGGTCGAGCGACTTCATGACCGTGACCGCGCAGCCACCTTGCTCAAGCTCCTCGCAGGTGTGGTGTAGGAAAGTGAGCGCGTTGTCGATGCGCTTGCGTTCATCCGCGATCGCCTCATTCGCCCACGTGGCGAGCTCCGGACGGGATGGATCCTGCGCCAGGCGCTGAAAGGCACGGATGACAACGTGGTTGGACTGCGCCAGCGAAAGTAACCTGGTACGGCCAGCGCCGTCCAGTTGGGCGATGTAATTCGGCGCCGCGTTTGCACTGTCGCGAACGAGCGTGAGCTGCAGGAGGGCGTCAAGTTCGGGTGAGTTGATCTTCTGCGAAATAGGCATTCTGCGTCCGATTGAGGAGTGTAGTCTCGCGTGAGACCGCGAATGGGTCGCCTCTTAACCTGCGGTTAGATGTAATCGGCGGGACAGGAGTTGGGTCGCAGGCGAGCAGTGCCGGGCTCCCGGCCGGCCCTGCAAAAGCAGCGGGGACGATCGTTGCCGATCGTCCCCTTGATTCGTCGACGTTCAGTTTCCAAACGCTACGGGTTGAGTTGAACGTAAATCGCCAACCCTCCCCAGGCGAAGGTGGATCCAGGTATGACGACTTGTGCCGGGCGATGGAAATACTGCGTCCCGGGGCTGACCTCATTGTGGCCTACCTGTGAATTGCCCGAGTATGGTCCGTGTCCTGGCAAGAAATCCGTACCATCGTTCTGCGGGCAATTTTTGTCCTCGTCTATGCAGTTCAGTTGATTAGGACCGTTGGTCAGCCAGTCCTGCCAATAAGTGATCGGCGTGGTCGTCAAGTTCACCTGAAGCAGGGCGCCCAGCTGCAGATCGCTGGAAAATGTAGTTGTCGCAGTACCGGCGTTCACGTCGACTGGAGAAGTGGGGCCGGATGCGCCGGATGCCGAACTCATTTTGTCCACCGTGCCGTTGGATTTTGGCACATCGTAGAGTTTGACTTCCGCCGGATTGGCGTTGGTCAGGGTCACGGTAACCTGGCAGGCCGAGCTGGTATTCGACCTTCCCTTGTACCAAGCGATGACACCCTGGTTGTTGTTTATCGTCTTGGAGGCAGCCAGCGACCACGATCCGGCGCATCCCCTGACAGCTGAGGC
>JASHXK010000028.1 GCA_030043575.1 Terriglobales bacterium | reverse complement strand
GGATCGCTGTGGCTTGCAACGAAACTGTAACAAGTTCGTCTCGGAGCCATTGTTACAATTAACCCTATGCATAATCTACCGCTCCCGTTGGCTGCATTTGTAGCGGGACTTCTATCGTTCCTGTCGCCGTGCGTGCTTCCTCTGGTGCCAGGCTACGTATCGCTCATTTCCGGAGCCAGTGTCGACGAGCTGCAGTCATCGGAGCGCCGTGTGTTGGGCACGGTGATGCTGCATTCCATTACCTTTGTTCTGGGGTTCAGTGTGGTCTTCATCGCGCTGGGAGCGGTGGCGACCAGCGTCGGACAGTTGTTTAACGAGTACCACTCGCTATTGTCGAAAATCGCCGGCATCGTAGTGATTATCTTTGGCTTGCATCTGACCGGGCTACTCAAGATCAAGGCGCTTTATGCCGATAAACGAATGCACGAAGTTAAGGGAGGTTCGAGCGCACTCGGCTCGTTTGTGGTCGGATTCGCCTTTGCTTTTGGCTGGACGCCCTGCATCGGCCCCATTCTGGCGACGATTCTGGTGCTGGCGGGCGCCCAGCAGACAGTACTGAAGGGCATTATTTTGCTGGCCGTTTATTCCATGGGACTGGCGGTCCCGTTCCTGCTGACCTCGCTGGGCGTCGACAGGTTTCTTGCGTTTTACGGACGCTTCCGCCGCCATCTGCATACCGTCGAGGTCTGCAGCGGTATACTCTTGATAGCCATTGGCGTCTTGATTTTCTTGAACAACCTCAAACTGCTTTCAGGCTACCTGTCCTTCCTGAACCGGTTCTCGCTGTAGGGGTGGAGTCGTGAAACGAAATGCATTAGTCTTCGTAGCCCTTTTCGTAGCTATCCTTGCGATGCTCGCTAGTGGCAAGTATCTGGACCGGACCCGTAAGCACGGACCGATGAAGCTGGTGGGCGATGTGCAAGGCGTGCCGGCTCCGGACTTCACCCTGCCCTCGCTCGATGGCCGGAGAGTCAAGCTGTCGGATTTTCGCGGTAAAGCAGTGCTGCTGAACTTCTGGGCGACCTGGTGTCCACCGTGCAAAGTCGAGATGCCGTGGTTTGAGGACCTGCAGAAGCAGTATGCCGACGACGGCCTGGTGGTTCTAGGCGTAGCCATGGATGATTCCGAACCCGCCACCATTGCCAAGTTTGCCAGCGATCTGGGTGTGAATTACCAGGTCTTGCTGGGAACCGACAAGGTTTCCGATGACTACGGCGATGTCCAATATCTGCCAACCACTTTTTACATTGCGCGCGATGGAACCATCGTCGATAAGATGACCGGTCTTCTGGATCGCAAGGAAATCGAGAATGCGGTCAAGAAAACGTTGAATACGACCTACAAGCCCGCCAGTTCGCCGTTGAATCAGGCGGACGCGAGTGTCAAAGAGGCAGTCGCCGCGAAGGCAACTTCTGCTAAGGACGCTAATCGATGAGGCGGGTAGGCGTTCTTTCCGGAACATTGCTCTTGCTGGCCGGCCTTGTCCTGGCGCAAGGCTTTGGCGATAAGCCGCCGGTGGAAATGGCGCCAGTGGGAAACGTGCAGGTCAAGGCGGGCGGCAGCAAGAACGTCAGTCTGGATTTCCGCATCGGCTCCGAATTTCACATCAACTCGCACACTCCGAAGTCGCCGCTGCTGATTCCTACGGTGTTGAAGTTGAACGGGCCGGAGCAGGTGACAGTGGCCGACCTGAAGTATCCTGCTGGCCAGGATGTGAGCTTCCCGTTCTCGCCCGATGAAAAGCTCAGTGTCTACAGCGGTGACTTTACCGTCGACGCGGTGGTGAAAACCGCAGCCAATGTCCCTCCCGGAACCTATCCCGTCAGCGGCACGCTGCGCTTCCAGGCCTGCGATCACAGCGCCTGTTATCCTCCGCGGAGCATTCCAGTGCAGTTCCAGGTGACGGTGGTGAAGTAGCCGGTCTATTTGCGCCGAGCGGACAGAATTCCCAGGATCTCCTGCAAGCCCTGCCGCACCTTCTTCAGTTCAGCTGACCTTTGTTTAGGAAAAGGCAGGCCCGATTGCTTATGAACCGGTTTGGCTTCGTCCTTCAGCTGCTGGCGCGCGCCGGCGATGGTGAAGCCTTCGTCGTAGAGCAGCTTTTTGATGCGCAGTAATGTTTCTACATCGCGCTGGCGGTACATGCGCTGCCCGGTATTGCTCTTGACCGGCTTCAGCTGGGGAAATTCCGTCTCCCAGAATCGCAGGACGTACGCCGGCAACCGGCAGATGCGCGAGACTTCGCCGATGCGGAAGTAGAGCTTGTCCGGGATCACCGGGTCAGCAGCGGCATTCTTCTTGCGGCGCGATTTCTTCTCAGCCATTCGAAAGCAGTTTCGAGTTTCCAGTTTCGAGTTTTCCCGTAAGCCCGCACACATCACAATACGGGTTACGGGCTTCGAGCGAGCGTCGCTCCAGTTTACGCGGTCTGAAATCTTGTAGCACGAAGCGCGGCACAGGACAACTTCGACGAATAACGAATACTCGTCACGCGTGGGCGCGGTGGTGGTGGCGCAACTCGCTCAGGCGCTCGAAGTCGACTTCGCCGCCGACAAAGAGAATGGCCACAACCGCGCTGCCGATGGCGAGGACGCCATCGACGAGAAACGCCGCATGAATGCCACGCGGCATCGACGACGCAGAGACCACGATCGCCGTATTGAGTCCCACGCCAATGGATCCGCCGGCGACCTGGAACATGTAGACGATGGCGCCGGCCAGGCTGGCTTGCGATGGATCGAGTGCGGTAATCGCCGCGGTGGTGATGGACGAATAGAACAGCCCAACGCCGATGCCGAGCACGACCATTCCGAAGATGAGCTGATTGTAGGTGGTCCCGGCGGAAACTGTGGACAGAAGAATCATGCCGGCTCCAAGCATCAGTGCGCCGAGCGTGACGATGAGCTTGGGTCCGAGCAGTTGATACAGGCGTCCGGCGATGAATGAGGTGATCATGAAGGTCCCCATCATGGGCAGCAGACCGGCGCCGGAGCCAATGGCGGTAAAGCCAAGATTGCTCGACATGAATTGCGGCAGGTAGAGCAGTGCAGCAAAGAAGATGGCGGAGGCCAACAGGGTGGCGATTCCAGCGGCAAGGAATCCGCGATTTTGCATTACGCTATGCGGAACCAGGGCGCTTTCGCCGGCGCGGTGCTCGATGAATAAAAAGCCCACCAACGCGATCGCCGCTGCTGCGAAAAGACCGAGGATCAGCGGCGCCGTCCAGCCAAGGCTCAACGCCCAGTCAAGCGCGAGCAACAAGGCCAGCAGCCCGGTGGTCAGCGCTGCGGTCCCGGCATAATCAAGAGGCCCGCAATCGTCCCTTGGCACATCGCGCGGAACTACAAACATGGTGATGAGGATAGCCGCGCCGGCCACCGGCAGATTGACGAAAAAGACCCAACGCCATCCGACCGAATCGGTGAGCAGGCCGCCCAGCAGCGGGCCGACGGCATTGCCGAATCCGGCTGCACCGAGAATGAGGCCGCCGGCGAGTCCGGCCTTGGAGCGCGGCAACAGGCCGTAGGTCATGCCAAGAATCGCCGGCCACATGAGCGCGCCGCCGATGCCCATCAGGAAGCGGCAGGCCAGCAGCACGGCGGCGTTCATGGCGAATCCGCCGATCAGCGAGAAAGCTGCGAACATGGTCGCGCCGGCAATGAAGATGCGGCGGCGGCCAAACCGGTCAGCCAGGCAGCCTCCGGTGACGATGAGCACGCCGAACACCATGGCGTAGCCGTTGATGACCCACTGCACCGTGGCAACGTTGGTGTGGAGATCGCGCTCGATGGCCGGCAGTGCGACCGAGAGCGCAGTGAAGTCGTTGGCGACGACCAGCACGGCGACACCCATGGCGATCATGCCGAGGATGGTGGCCTTGCTGAGTTGGTCATCCGGTTCCGGCGCCGGTAGCGGTATGGGTACTGGTTGAGCGGCCAAGTTTCCCCCGAGATCGTCCCGGCAGTTTCGCACAAAAAGGGGATCGTGGCCAGTGGGCAGTTGCTAGTCAGCGATGGGAGCAGACGATTCAGCCGCGCGCCCGGCAGACGCAATCTCCAGTATCCGAGGTCGGAGGCAAATGGAGTGGTCAACGACTACAACCACCTCATGACGCCAGAACAGCAGGGTCTGCTGAACTTCCTGCGCTCGCTGTAATCGTCCCCCGGGGAGCGCAGTAGCAAGGCCGTTCGCGGGAACGCGGGCGGCCCTTTGGCTTTGATGCAAGCAGCGGCGTGAGTGCGTTTCCGATTTTGACTTAGGCACCCATCCAGGAAAGATCCCGTCCAATGGCAACTTCTTCCATCGTCGCGTGATGCGTGTTCATCATTGAGATCGCCCTGCAATTGAAGCCGTGTCGTCCTGCCAGTTGCCACACTTCATCAGCGTTGTCGTATGTCATCAGGAAGTCACCTTTGACCCCTTCAACGCGGCTGAAGAGGCGCTCGTGATCGAGCTCGAAGTGCGTGTAGAGCCTGGTTCCTGCACGCTTGCCGTTCTTGCCGGCGGTGTAAGGCGGATCGATAAAAAGGACGGACGTCTTCTGCCTTCCGTACTTGTTTACGGCCTCGATCCCATCGCCTTCGATAAAGCTCATCTTG
>JASHXK010000284.1 GCA_030043575.1 Terriglobales bacterium | reverse complement strand
GCAGCTCATCCGCGAGCTTAACCTGCGCGGCGAGGAACGCCGGCAACTGGCGGATCGGCTTGCGGCACTGGTTAAGAGCGCTCGCCTGATCGAAACCGGCCGCGACCGCTACAGCCTGGCCGAGCATGTCGCCAGCCGCCAGAATCTCATCGCCGGCCGGCTCACCATGCATCGCGACGGCTACGGCTTCGTCATCCCGAATGCCGGACAGCGCCTGACGATCACAGGCGACATCCTCATCCCGCCGCCAGCCATTGGCTCTGCGATGCACGGCGACCAGGTGCTGGTGGAACTGACCCGCAAGCGACCTGGCGCGCCTGACGATGGCCGTGCCGAAGGCCGCATCCTGCGCGTGCTCACCCGCGGCAATCCCACGGTCGTCGGCACCTTCCACTACGGCTCACGCCAGAACTACGTCACTCCAATGGACGAGAAGGTCACCCAGCAGATCATCATCCCCCGCGGATTGGAGTG
This sequence comes from Terriglobales bacterium, assembly GCA_030043575.1. GTDB lineage: Bacteria > Acidobacteriota > Terriglobia > Terriglobales > Acidobacteriaceae > Bog-257. The sequence continues at coordinate 8,214 of JASHXK010000284.1, read as the reverse complement.
GCCCGACGATGGCCGCCCTCCTGCTGAGAAAACGCGGGAAGGGCGGGCCACCCACGCTGATTCGGGTTTGCTTGGGTCGGGGAAGAAAGCAGGTCCTTCGACTTCGCTTCGCTCCGCTCGGGATGACATGAATGTGCGGGTGCCCCACCCTCCTCGCCCTGGATCGGCCCGAAGGTGGGAGAAGGATCGCGTCCTCGGCGCCGAAGCCCGGCGCACCGATTGGTCCGATCTGGAGAACGTCGTTGTCGAGGTCGAGATCACCGAATGGCCCTCGCCCACCGAGAATCCTCGCGGCCGCGTCCTCGAAATCGTCGGCTACGAGGACGACTTCGGTGTCGATGTCGAGATCGTCATCCGCAAATTCCATCTGCCGCACCGTTTCCCGGTCGAGGTTCTGCAGGAAGCGCAGACCTTCGAGCCCGTCATCCCGGCCGGCCAGCTGCGCCATCGGCGCGATTTTCGCGCGCTGCCTATCGTCACCATCGACGGCGAAACCGCTCGCGACTTTGACGACGCCGTCACCGTACGCCGCATGTCTAACGGAAACTTCGAGCTCCAGGTCCATATCGCCGACGTCGCGCATTATGTTCGCGAGGAATCGGCCATCGATCTGGAAGCGCGCCTGCGCGGCACTTCGGTCTACTTTCCCGATCGCGCCGTTCCCATGCTTCCCATCGAACTTTCCACCGACCTCTGCAGCCTGCGCCCGCAAGTCGATCGCATGGTGCTTTCCTGCGTAATGGAAATCGACCGCCAGGGCGAGGTCGTCGGCTACACGCTCAGCGAGGGTGTCATTCGCTCCGTCGAGCGCATGACCTATACCAACGTCAACCTCATCCTCGAAGGCGATCCCGCGCTGCGCAAGCATTACAGCCGTCTGATCGACGTCTTCGAGCTGATGCGCGAGCTGGCGATGATCCTCAACCGCAAGCGCGTTCGCCGCGGCTCCATCGACTTCGATCTGCCCGAGCCGGTCATCGAATTCGACGAGCACGGCCTGATGACCAGCATCGCGCGCTCCGAGCGCAACATCGCCAATCGCATCATCGAAGAGTTCATGCTGTCGGCCAACGAATGCGTCGCCGGCTATCTCGAGAACAAAGGCGTTCCGTCGCTCTACCGCATTCACGAAAAGCCCGATCCCAAGCGCGTGATGGAGTTCGAAACTATCGCCGCCCGCTTCGGATACTCGCTCGGTGTTGGTCCAATACCGGTCAAGCGCGTGCAGTTCAAAGCCGAGCGCCGCGATCGTTACGGGACCGGACAGCGCGCCAGGACGCTGGAGATCCCGGAAGACATTCACATCACGCCGCGCATGTATCAGAAGCTGACGCAGAAGATTGCCGGCAAGCCCGAGGAACGAATCTTGTCGTACTTGATGCTGCGCTCCCTGAAGCAAGCGCGCTATTCGGAGAAGAACGAAGGCCACTTCGCCCTGGCCGCTCCGACGTACACGCACTTCACCTCGCCCATCCGCCGCTATCCCGATCTCATCGTGCACCGGATCCTGAAGGAGGTTCTGTGCGACTCCGCCGAGCGCGAAGAACACGGCGTGCCGATTGGCATAGGAGAAGCAGCGCACAGCGAATCCACATCACCGTGGTCGAGGAAGTCTTCGGAAGTCCAAGGCACGCGCAGCCACCAGAAAGTGTCATCCCGAGCGGAGCGAGAACGGCAACGTTCGAGCGCAGTCGAGGGACCTGCTTTTCGCCGCGGGATTGAGAATGCGGCGCTCATCTCCGAGCCGGAGCTTCACGACATCGCCGAAGAGTCCAGCCAATCCGAGCGCCGCGCAGACGAAGCCGAACGCGAGCTGATGGAATGGAAAAAAATGAAGTTTATGGAAGAGCGGATGGGAGACGAGTTCGACGGCCTCATCGTCAGCGTCACCAAATTCGGCCTGTTCGTCGAACTAACCGGCATGTTCATCGAAGGCCTCGTCCCGCTCTCGTCGCTCGCCGACGATCACTACGTCTATCACGAGAACACGAAGCAAATCGTCGGCCAGCGCAGCCGCCAGACCTATTCACTCGGCGATCCCATTCGCGTGCTGGTCGATCGCATCGATCGCTCGCAGCGGCGCATCCAGTTCGCCATCGTCGAGGAGCGACCCTCACGACCTGCTCGCCGTCACAAAAAGTAAAGTCGTCACATTCGCTTGCGGCGCACTAATCCCACCACCGTCAGAAGGCCGGAGCCGAACAATACGATGCTGCCGGGTTCGGGAACCGTCGCGCCGCTTGAACTGCCGTAAAGCGTGAACGATTCCGAAGGTTGATATTGCGGCTTGAGAAGGCAGGTATTACACGTCGCCAACGAAGGACAACCGGGCGAGGTACAGCCCACACCGCTATTCGTGTCCCAGTAGACGGGATCGCCGCTGGAGACCACGGCGTTCTGCAGGTTCAGCCAATACGTGCCATCCGCCAAAGTCGGACCGTTGAAGGTCCCGGCTTCCGTGCACACGATAAATCCGAATTGGTTCGTCGCACACCCCGACTGCGTAAAGTTGACTACTTGATCGAAGTACGTGGTGCCACCGAAGGGCTCCGTTGTCATCGACACTTCGGCTGTCTCCAGAATGTCTCCCGGAAACAACCACGCCCCGAAGGACAGCCCCGTCATGGTGGTGTTGCCCGTCGAGATGGTAAAAGTGTCGGCGGTGATGTTCCCGAAATTGATGGTGTAGGCGTCATAGTTGCCATTGATTGGTCCGTTGTTGTAGGCGACCTGGGCGGCAGAGGGAATCGCTGCCAGGATCAGGCACAGGACAGACAGCGGGGCCAGCCGGGTCTTCATCGAAGCACCTCCAAGCGCCGCTCATTATGCCGCTAAATGCTCGGATTGCGGCACAAATTTTTCCGAACGCACGAAACCTCGGTCAATACGTCATTGAAGTACCGTCGCCAGCAGGTAGAATCGTTTTGAGCTATGTGCACTACATCTCGGTTCGTGCTGTTCTGCCTGATCGCGACCTCCGCTTTTGCGCAAACCCCTGCCAGCACACAAACCTCCGCTCCTTCCACCTGGCCTACGGCGCAGTTCGCTTCCGCCAAAGATCCCAGCGTGCAGAAGTCTTTCCAGATTCTCAACCAGATGATCCGTGCGCTCGGCGGCGATGCCTGGCTCAACGTTCAGAACATGCAGAGTGAAGGCCGCACCTACGGCTTCTATCACGGTCAGCCCAACAGCACCGGGCTGCCCTTCTGGCGCTTCTGGGAGTGGCCGGACAAAGAGCGCATCGAACTCACCAAGCAGCGCGACGTCGTCGAACTCTTCACCGGCGACAAAGGATATGAGATCACCTTTAAAGGCACAGCAACGCAAGAGCCGAAGGAACTGGAAGACTACCTTCGCCGCCGCGACCACTCCCTGGAATGGGTCGTCCGCCAATGGCTGCCCGCGCCCGGTACCATGATTCTCTACAGCGGCACCGCCCTGGTGGAGCGCAATCTCGCCGACCAGATCACCGTGCTCAGCGCAAGCAACGACAGCGTCACGCTTTCTATCGATGGCACATCGCGCTTGCCGGTGAAGATCTCCTACAGTTGGCGTGACCCCGCGGACCGGCAGTTCAACGAAGAGTCAACCGTCTTCAGTAATTACAAACTCGTGCAGGGCGTACAGACGCCATACAGCACCGTACGCTATCGCGAGGGTGAGATGACCAACCAGCGCTTTATGACCTCCATCACCTACAACACCAGCATGGCGCCCACGCTCTTCGAGCCGAAGGGAACCATCTACAATCCCGGCAAACAGCCGTCGCGAAAGTAGGGTTGGTTTTCGAGCGCTTTGTGTCAGGGCGCGACTGCGGCGCCTAGTGTCTTGCCATCACATTCTGCAATTCCAGTTGCAAGGGAGCAGGGCTGATACGAGCGGTACCGGAGAAGGGACTATCGTACGAGTAGATGAGAAAAAGGCTGAAGGCCAGAATGCCTGCGAGCGCCGCGGTCATCACCGCCTGCGATAATAAGCTGTCGTGTCCGAAAAAATAGGTGAAGATGATCAGCACAACGCCTCCGACACAGAGCAGATACCACAACATCCGAGGCACGGTGCCACGCATGGTGAACAGCCGCGTGCGCCGGTAGTTGCTGAGTTCATTCATATGCTTCAACGATTCGGCGTAGTTGGCCTGCATTTTCAGCGTGGTGGGCTGGGCGTTGGCGTAAACCATCCAAAGACTTTCCACCGCTGCCCAGGTGCGCGGGCTGGTACGGCCGGCTGCCATGGCCGGGAACTCGTCGTCCACGACGGCTTGGATGTAATTAGCCAGGGCACTGCGAACATCGCTTCGCATCGGCTCCGCCATGGTCATTGCCATGCGCGATAAGTCGGCGACCTCGTTAGCTTCGTGCTCCAGATTCGTGCCTGCATCCTGAAACTGCGTCCACACCACGAAGATCGCGAAGGCGATCAACACGGCGTACAGCGTTCCAATCATCAGAAAGAAAAAGCTGGCAACCTCGTGCTGCCGCTTCAGCCAATCCACATCAGCGTAACGGCGCACTAGGACCAGGCCCGCAACCGAGAACACCATAACCAGCGAGATGAACAGGAAACCACCTGACATACTTTCCACGCCACAGACCTCGTTGCAAAGCTAGCAGCAGCTTTGAGGCAGCAGGATAATTTCGAAACGCCGAAATTACCAGTGGGTTCACCATTGGCGAATACGCTATGCTGTTGGCAGCGAACACCCTGCGCTCCGCTATGACCACCAAGCCGCCCGGATCGTTCGATCGCAAGTTCATCCCTCTGTCCACGCGCTTCGACCATGCCCTGCTCTTCGCCTCGCAGATCCACCGCGAGCAGGACCGCAAGAAGAGCGGTATTCCGTACATCTCGCATCTGCTGGGGGTCACATCGATTGTGCTCGACTATGGCGGCGATGAGGAGATGGCCATCGCCGCGCTATTGCACGACGCTGTGGAGGATCATGGCGGCCGGCCGATGCTCAAGGTGATCGAACGGCTTTTCGGTTCGCGTGTCGCCAAGATGGTCGACGGCTGTACCGACTCGTATGCCGAAGATCCTAAGAAGAAGGAAAGCTGGGAGCGGCGTAAATTCCGATACTTGCGACGCATTCGGCACGAGGACGCCGAGACACGGTTCGTCTCTGCCGCCGATAAGCTCTACAACGTGCGCGCCGTGCTGCGTGATCTGCGCTACGACGGCGAGATTGTGTTTACGCGCTTCTCGGCGCCCAAGGTCAAGACCCTCTGGTACTACCGTTCGTTGGTCAGGGAATATCGGGCCGGCGGCATTACCCATCGTCTGAAGCCGCTCATCGATGACCTCGATCGTGTGGTGACGGAGGTCGAGCATCTGTCCGGAGTGTTGGCAACTTCTCCACCACCCTCCCGGCGCATCAGCAACAGGCTTAAGTTGAAGGGATAGGATCTGCCGGTCGAGCGCAAAGAAACATTAGCCGACAGCTGATACCTGACGGCGGACAGCTCTTACTGTGCCGGGGCTGTTGTCGGTGTCGGCGCCGCCGTCTGGCCCACGATCTGGTAGGTCTGCTTCTTGCCGTTAGCCCGAATCACGGTTATCTCGTTGCTCTTTTTCATCTGGTATTGCACGGCGTCTCCCGCCTGCATCTCCGGCTTGGTTTCTTTCTTGCGGGCAATCGAGTAAGTGGAGTTGTCGGCGCCCTGCAGCTGGTAGACCACCCAGTTGTTAGTCGGATGTTTCTTGGATCCGGTCGCGTAGGTCCCGTTTTCCCACTTGACGATCTTGCCGTTCTGGTACGCATCGTCAGCCCAGACGAACATCGCCAGCAACGTGGTGAAGAGCAATAACAGCGCGGTTCGCTTCAAGTTAACCTCCGGAAAGTATGCCTCGATGTCTGCTCCAGGATTGGAAAGGGTACATCAAAAGGCCATCGACTAGCCACTGACCACTAGCGACGGTTACTCAAAAGAACCTCGTCACGCCTTCTTCCAGCACGCAGATCTTCTTGTCGATCTTGCGGCGCTGGCCCTCCTGGCGCAAGCGTTGCAGCGGTTCCTCGATTGGCTCTTGCGACAGGCGGAACGTTCCGTAATGCATCGGAATCATCCAGCGCGCTCCCAGATCGACGAACGCTTGCACTGCATCCTCCGGACTGGTGTGTACCGCACGAAACGAAGCAGGATTATAGGCGCCGATCGGCAGCATGGCCAATTGCGGCTGCAAGCGCTCGCCGATCTCGCGAAAGCCTGCAAAATACGCCGTGTCGCCGGCATGGTAGAGCGAATGTTGACTGGCGCGCAGCACATATCCGCCGTATCCGCGATGCATGTCGCGCAGAATACGTGCTCCCCAATGCCGCGAGGGCACATGCGTGACCTCGACGTGACCAAGTCGAACGTTCTGCCACCAGTCGAGCTCGACTACTCGTCCATATCCCAGATCGCCGACCAGGTCGTGGACATTGCGCGGCACCACAATTGTTGGTCGCTTGCCGGAATGCCAACGCGTCAGCCGCGCGATCGCCCGCAGCGACGGGCGATGCAGATGATCGAAGTGCGCATGGGAAACCAGCACCACATCAATTGGCGGCAACTCCCGCAGCCGCAAGCCGGGTCGGCGCAGCCGCTTCAACACGAAGATCCAACGCGCGAAGTTCGGATCGACAAGGACGTTCTTGCCCCCAAGCTGGAGAAAGAAGCTGGAGTGTCCAATGAACGTGACGCCCAGCTCGCCGCGGCGCGCCAGAACAGGTCTGCGGGTGGTGCCAGTACGCGGGGTCATTGCCGAGGAGCGCACCAGGGTTCCAAAGCGGCTGGCCTTACGTCGAATCGTAGGTCCTAACATGGAAGTCGTAATTAATTAGACGCTCACCGCAGCTCAGGCGATGCGAGGACGCCGAAGTGCCCGATGTCCTTGACCTTGGTGATCTACTCAGCTTAAATCATTAGTTCGGGCAGTGGCGCCACGCGTCCAGGTGCCGTCTCGAAATCCTGAAACCACAAGGAGCAGCGCATGCGCATTGCCTTCCTCGGTTTAGGCATCATGGGGCGTCCAATGGCCACCCGGCTGGTTGCGGCCGGACACGAATTGTCGGTATGGAACCGCACCGCCCGTCAGCATATCGACGGCGCCAATACTGCAGTGTCTCCGGCGGATGCGGCTAAAGAAGCCGAAGTTGTCTGGATATGTGTTGCCGACACGGCCGCGGTCGAGCGCGTGGTCTTCGGCGACGACGGCGCTCTGCAGTCGCTGCATGAAGGCGCCATCGTGGTTGACTCCAGCACTATCTCGCCATCCGCAACGGCGCGGTTCGCCGAACGCGCCAACGAACGCGGCGTGCATTGGGTCGATGCCCCGGTCACCGGCTCCAAGATCGGCGCCGAAAACGGCCAGCTCATCTTCATGGTCGGCGGAGCAAACGAACCCATCGAATATCTCGATCCCCTTTTCAAGGCCATGGGCAAGCTGGTCATACACATGGGTGGGACGGGCAAAGGTCAGGCTGCCAAGCTGTGCATGAATCTCCAGCTCGCACTGATCTATGAAGGCTTCGCCGAGGCGTTCACCTTGTCGCAAAAGCTGGGTGTGGACTCCCACAAGCTGTTGGAGCTGATTCAGGCGTCAATGGTGCGCTCGGGTGCGATCGATTACAAAGCGCCGTTCGTTATGCGCCGCGACTACTCGCCTAACTTCCCGCTGCGCCTGATGCACAAAGACATCCATCTCATGCTTGACGTCGCCAAAGAGAACCGCGTCAAGCTGCCCGCGCTGGAGACGGTCGACGAGATTTACGAGCTGTCGAGCGAGGAGGGCTGGGACGATCTCGATTACGCCGCGACTCTCAGCCTGCTCGAGAAGTGGGCCGGCATCACGCCGAAAGCCGCAAAATAACGCTCGCTTGATTATTGCTTTGGTTTGGCTACGAACTGCGCCAGCGGTTGTGTGCCGTTGAGTAGCTCTAGCGCGTCGCCATCGATTTTGTAGTTCGTTGTGGCTTTCATCGCGGCCACCAGCGCCTGCTCTTGCTCCACCAAAGGCTGCGGGCACATCTTCATCGTTATGCCGCCGGGCGTGAATTGCAGCGCGCCCTCCGACGCAATGAAGCTGCCTGTCATCTGATTGCAGCCCGTCGATCCCGTGAACATCCCTTTCTTTTCCAGGAATATGTGCGCCTCGCCGCCTTCAACTGTGACCGCAGCCTTGCCGCTCACCTGCACCAGCTTCCAATTCGTATCGGTCAACTTTCTTCCTGTG
>JASHXK010000283.1 GCA_030043575.1 Terriglobales bacterium | reverse complement strand
CGACTTTGCTTGAGTGGGAGTCTTTAGTGATACTAGGTTGCAAACGCGGTGCAACCCATGAAGATCTTGTTTTCAATCATTATCGCTTTCGTATTGTCGATCGCAGCGACCTCCTACGCGCAACAAAAGGGCGGGGCCGACCATCCGGAAGACCATTGCTGTTGCACAACTTACGACACCGGTCAGTGCCTGAAAGGTGTCGATGAGACGGTCGAAAAAGAATTGGACGATACCTACCATAAAGCGCTGTCGCGCTGGCACGAGTCAGACATCACAGAAGAGCTGAAGAAAGCGCAGGCGGCATGGATTGCATACCGTGATGCAAACTGCAAAGGAGAATTGGCTACCTATCGGAAGGGAAGCATGGGGCCAAACATGTGGGCGTACTGCGAGATCCGGCTAGCCCGGCAGAGAATTCAGGAGCTGAAATACATTTATCTGCCTGAACACTGATCTTTGTCCACCTCACGCCTTGATCGCCGCCCGCAGCTTCGGCGAGCCCGAGACCGCTGCCTTCACGTCGGCATCACTGCCGATCGTGTCCATCAGCTTGCGCGTGACCTCATCGTCGATGCGCGCGGCATCTTGCAGTTCGACCGGATAGCGCACCACGAATTCCGGACCGGTATCGGCAAAGTACACGCTCGAGGCCGGTGTCGGCGTCGCCATCGGTGTGTCCAGCAGGCGCTGCACCAGCGAGTGCTGGTGATCGATGGCGTGTTGATATCGCGAGTAAACCGAATTCACCGCTTCCAGCAACTTCTTCTCGACGGCCGCAACATTGGCATTTGCCGCTAAAGTCACGGCAATCTCATGCCAGGCGTAAGCGGTTCCGGGAAGCTGCTTGAAAAACGGCGCTGCCTGGAACATGACGGAATTGGAGAACACCACCACGCGACCGGTAGGATAAAGACCGACTCCCGTGCCTGACAGCTCCATCAGATAGAGCCTCACTAGTCCAATTTCGATCACATCGCCGGTCACTCCACCCACGGTCAGGCGATCACCCACCCGCACGCCGTACCGGCCAATCAGAAAGAAGTAGGCCGCAACCGACAAGATGACCGTTTGCAGCGCGACTGCGATGCCGGCGGTGAGGAATCCGGCAAAGGTCGCCAGGGAACTGAACTCGCTGACGAAGCCCAGTGAGATGACCAGCGCCATCAGGAAGCCGGTCACAAAACGCCGGATCAGCATCAGCTGCCGCCGCCGTCGCTGGTCGGCCACGTAACGATAAGTAGCGTGACGCCATAACTCGGAGAGCACAAACACAAACAGCAGGGCAACCAGGATTATCGCGACTCGTATCAGCAGCGACTGCAGGACGCGGCCGTATTCACTCTCGATGGAGTTGTGCCACTCCTGCAAGTCGCCGCGGCACTCGTCCAGCAGTATCATCTCCTGCCGCAGGGGCACGACAACCGCGGATGCCTGTTTGAACTGCGCGGTCAGCGCCTCAAACTTCTGCCGAGTAGCAGCAATTTGCGCGGGATCGCTTGCGGGCGGCTGATTCACCATGTCGCGCCCTTGTTGAACCAGACCCTTCAGCTGGTCGCGCAGCGGAGCTTCCAGTTTGTCGGCCGTATCACGCAGGTGCGCGGTCTCAGAGATCAGCTGATCGATATCGTGAATGTCGCGCATCTGGCCGAAGAGAATCGACACTAAGCCAAACAATCCGGAATCCTGCGCACGGCTGGCTTTCGAGGTTTGACCGCTGCTGGCCGGCTTATTGGCTGTCGCGAACACCTCCGGAACCGACTGCTTCAACTGGTTAATTTGCCCCACCAGTCCGGTGCCGCCATTTTCCCCGCTCGCGTTGACGCTGGCGATCTTCTGCAGCGCATCGAGAATGGTTTTGTCCAGGTCCAGCTCGCCTTGCAACGAATCGCGCTGCGCCAGAAACTGCTGGCGCTGTTTTCCCCGCGCCGAGGCGATCTGTTTGTTCAGGTCGTCGAGTTGCGCCTGATTCTGGCTGATGCGATCGTTGGTGCTGGCTATCGCTTTGGCGAGCGTCGTCTGCTGGTCCAAATTGACCGTACCTGAGTTGGCAGGGTTGGAAGACTGGCCATTCTTGTTCTTAGCCAGCAGCGTGGCTTGCGCTTGCGACGCCTGAAATGCCAGCTGCAAGGCCTGGCTCGCGGAGTTGCGGGCATTCTCCAGGTAGAGGATGTCGCTGGGCTGGCCGGCGGTGATGTCCAGACCGGTGACCTGATGGTACCAGCCGATGGCGGCGTTCAGGTGCGCCAGAATGGCGTCGCCTTCTGAAGGTGCGGATTGGCCTGCCAGGAGGACAGCCGCCGCAAGAATACAGACAATCCCTGCCACCCGGCCGCTGCCAGGCCTGCGTTTAAGTCGTGCCAAACACGTCCTCTCTGAGTTGAAGTCGACTAAGTAAGATGCAGAGATTCTAGCCTGCGTCAGCCCATTTCGAGAACCCGGCGCCGGGAGAAGAAAATAAATCCGGCAGTCGTTAAACCAAACGGTTGACAATCCGTTTCGCCCGGTTTATATTCAACCACATGGTTGTACGACATTCAGTCTCGCTCGATGGCGTCTTTCACGCTTTATCGGATCCCACGCGCCGCGCCATGTTGCGTTCGCTGGCTGCGGGCGAGCGCCATATTGGGGAACTTGCCGCTCCCTTCAACATGTCATTTGCCGCGGCCTCGAAGCACGTCAAGGTGCTGGAATCCGCCGGACTAATTCGCCGCAAGCGGCAAGGCCGGCGGCACGTTTGCCGCATCGACCCCTCGCCGTTAGCCGCAGCCGAACGCTGGCTGCGCTTCTATGAACGCTTCTGGACCAGGCGCCTCGACGCACTGGAAGCCATCCTCCAAGAAGAAGATCTGAAAGGACATCTCAAATGACCGTCGATACCGACCGCGTATTGCACATTACCCGCCACTTCGACGCCTCCGCGGAGCGCGTCTTTGACGCCTGGCTGGATCCTGCCACTGCCGGCAGGTGGCTCTTTGCCACGCCGGCCGGACAGATGACTTGTGTTCAAATCGAAGCCCGCGTCGGCGGTAAGTTTCTGCTGATCCGGCGCGACGATGACGACGTCGAGCACATTGGCGAATACCTCGAGATCAATCGCCCTCGTCGCCTAGTGTTCTCGTTGAAGGTCCCAAAGTATTCCGCAGAAACAACCAAGGTCAGCGTTGACATTGTCCCTGATGATGCCGGCTGCAAGCTTACGCTGACGCACGAGGGTGTTCTGCCGGAGTGGATCGATCGCACGCGTCAGGGATGGACGATGATCCTCGACAGCCTCGCCGGTCAGCTGCAGCACAGCGATTATGCGACCATCCTCGAGCCCGGCACGCTGCGCTTCGAGCGCCTCTTACCTGGTCCCATCGAGCGCGTCTGGGCGTATCTGACGGAGTCGGACAAACGCGCCCAATGGCTGGCCTCCGGCGATATGGATCCCCGCGCCGGTGCGCCGCTCAAGTTGAAATTCCGTCATTCCAGCCTCTCGACGAAAACCGCGCCGGTGCCCGAGAGATTCAAGAATATGGAGGAAGGACAGGTGACCGAGCATACGGTAACGCGCTGGGAACCTCCGCGACTGCTGAGCTGGTCGTGGGGAAGCGGCAAAGACGGGCCGTCGGAAGTCACCTTCGAGCTCAGTCCCGAGGGCAGCAAAGTCAGGCTGGTTCTCACTCATCGGCGTCTGCGCGACCGTAAGGCGATGCTCGCGGTTGGTCCGGGCTGGCACTCTCATCTCGCCGTGCTGGTCAGCCGTCTGGAGGGCCGGGAGCCCGATGCCTTCTGGGCGATCTACAACAGCGCCAGTGGCGAGTACGAAAAGCGCGTTCCAGAGGAATAATCAGCGGAGTGAGGGCGGCTCGGATCCAGCGCCCTCACGGCTCGCGCTTGAAAACGATCTTCAACTTGTCGCCTTCGAGGATACGCGCGACCTGGTTGCGCGCGTGCACTGCCCACGCCCCGCTGTTGTCGAGCTTCAGATAGATCTTCCAGTGCCGCAAGGCCTGGCGGCCTTGGCCCGACCGCTCATACGCCAGCGCGAGGTTGTAGTGCGCGTCCGCGTAAGTCGGCGCCAACTGGATCGCTGTGCGATAGGCGGCAATGGCATCTTCGATTCTGCCGGTTTCATCGAGCACATTACCGAGGTCGAAATACGCCAGCGCGTAGCGCGAGTCGGCCGCCACGGCCGCGCGGTAGTGCTTCTCAGCTGCCTCGAAATCGTGCCGGTTGTAATACAGCGTGCCCAGATTGATGTGCGCCGCGGCGTGCGTGGGATCGATCTCCAGCACCTGCCCGTAACTGCGAATCGCTTCCTCGTGCGTGCTGGGATGCTCTTCCATGGCAACGCCTCGTGCAAACAGCTCCGCCGCGGTGTCGTAACTGGCGATTGGCTTCACTTTGCTCGAGTCGACACGAGACGCCGTCGACACCACGGTTCCCACCGGTCCAAAATCCAGGACGAATTGCCCGGCGATGGGCTCGACCGAATGCCCTTGATGCCGATACGCGACGCGCGATCCTACCGTGAATGCGCTGGCCTCCAGCAGCGGGTTCTCCATCCCAGCGACTTGTTTCTGCATGGCCTCGAGCGACTCGCGAATCACCGCCGGGCGCACCCGCTTGGCACGCAGGTCACGAATCTTCTTAAGCTGGAGGAGGTCGTAAAAGGTAAACGTCCCGGAAACGGGAGCCAGTCCTGCCTTTTGCCAGCCCGCCAGTTGCTGGGCGGAAATATGCAGGATCCGAAGGACGTCCGCTCGACAATATCGGTTCATGTAAGCTCGGGTTCGCCAGTGAGCTTCCTCAATAATTATCCGGGGACAGCCAGCGCGAAGCAAGTGGAAATCCCCGGCAACTAGTGGAAAATAAGGTGCCTGCTACCTTTACGGTAACCTCGCGCGACGAGGCAGTTGGCGGCCCGCAGGCTGCGATTTCGCCAATGATGTTCTCATTGTTGAGTTGCGGGGGGGGGGCATGGAAGGACTATAATGCCAGCTTTCGTTTGATGGCTTGCTGGGCCGATCCTCGCAGCATGTTCGCTCCCTTTGAATGATGGCTAAGAGGAAGTTGCTGGGCTGGAAAGAGATCGCGAATTACTTGCGGGTGGGGGTGCGAACTGCCCAGCGATGGGAGCATTATGGGTTGCCCGTCCACAGAGTATCTGGGACGGCCCAAGGCGCTGTGTTCGCGTTCTGCATCGAACTGGATACCTGGATGGAGAGGTCACCGGTGAGAGTGGATTCCGCTGCCAAGGATGGTCACTTTTCCTATCGAATCCTCTTCGTGGATGACGAAGAAAACATACGTCAAACAGGGAAGGCGGTTCTTGAATCTCAAGGCTACGAGGTTCAAGTGGCGGAGGATGGCTTTGATGCGCTAACCCATCTCAGTTGAGCGCTGCCAGACCTTCTCATCACGGACCTGCGAATGCCCAACATGAGTGGATTCGAGCTGCTCTCGATCGTGCGTAAGCGTTTTCCGCAAATCGGCGTCATTGCGGTGAGCGCAGAGTTTGTCCCAGCCGGAGCACCTGGACCAATATTGGCGGATGTATTCATTGCCAAAGGGCAGTCCCCCGCCGAGATGTTTTTGCAGATAACTAGCTTGCTGGAACAAGCTCCCATTCGTCCCAGCGGTAAGAATTCAGAGCTTGCGGCGGTATGGCTCCCTCGATCGAAAGGCGAGTACATCGTCGTAACCTGCCCCTATTGCTTGCGCACGTCGCCCACCTCACAGCCGAGCGATGATGAGGTAGCCCACGTCGAATGCCCCCACTGTACACGGATGGTGACCTTCCGCATGGTTCCCCATGGGCCACTCCATAGGAACTAGCTTATTCCCAGCAGCATCGCGCTCTCACTGCTCAACTCCTACAG
>JASHXK010000282.1 GCA_030043575.1 Terriglobales bacterium | reverse complement strand
GGCTCCGTCGCTGCCGTTTAGAAAGGAATAAAGAACCTGTTCTGTCCAGCCGCTTTGCGAAGGCATCAACTCATAAACACCACCATAACCTTCAACGGCCGTAGATACCGTGCCATATAGGTTGCCTGCGTTGTCAGAGATGACTCCACTTTCGGGTCCGGCTCCATCGGCGCCAACGGGAAACTTATAGAGAAAGCTCGTGTTCCAGCTACCATTCGATGGCGCTATCTCGAACACGTCGCCCCAAGAGCCCGACGCGCTGATATATGTGGTACCAAAGATGTCCTGGGAACCGTCGAAAATGAGATCTCCGTAATAGGGCAGTCCACCCTCCGCAAGGTCGTAGCGGAAGACGAAAAGGATCGTTTGTGTCCAGGGACAGAGTACGGACTTGCAAACTGTGGCTGGAGGTTGGAGGTTGAAAACCACCCCGCATCCCCGACCGTCACAGTCATGGGCGGGATGTCCTCCGAAAGTTGTCGTGCCATAGAGGATGCCGTCCGGACCGAAAACCACTCGGGCGTAGGGTGAGGCTCCGTCCATCCAGTCAAACACGTAGAGAGGGTTGAGAGCCCAGCCGCCGCTCGAATGTTTGAGCTTGAAGACCGTGCCGCAACCTTGCAGTCCTTCGCTGCTGCAGTTACCGCTCGTGTTGCCACCGGAGGTTGTGGTTCCGTAAAGATTTCCGGCCGGATCCAGCGTGACTCCAGCCCGCGGCGTGGCCCCATCCTGTCCGCCGGTGAAGTTGTAGAGAACGGAGTAGGTTTGGGCTGGAGCGTAATCCGAAGCAAGAGTTATCAGGCAAAACAGAGCCACCAGTGATAAGGTTATGTTCCTCACTCCGAGGCTAATGATGGCTGTGAGATTGCGATCGTTTGTTCTTATTGGCATAACGTTCTCCCCCCTCGCCATGAAGCTCTATTCATGACGCAATGCATCCAGCGGATGAAGACCGACGGCTTTGCGCGCCGGAATATAGCAAGCCGCCATAGCCACGATCATCAACAAGACAACTACACCCGCGAAGGTGAGCGGATCGGTGGCACTTACTCCGAACAGCAGGCTGCGGATCAAACGGGATAAGGCCAGTGCCACTGCCACGCCGATTGCGGTTCCCGCGATCGTCAGACGCAGTCCTTGCGCCAGGACGAGGCGCAGCACGTCCCTTGGCTCGGCGCCCAGCGCACGCCGCAAGCCGATCTCATGCGTGCGCCCGGTGACCATGTACGCCATGACGCCATAACTGCCGAGCATGGCGAGCAGCAGAGCCACGGCTGCCAACGTGCCCAGCAGAACTACAACCAGCCGGCGGCCGGCGACGTCTTCGTCTACCAGAGCCGTGAATGGTCGCACGTTGTAGAAGGCCAGGCTCGGATCCAACGATTGCAGGACGTCGCGCAACATCGGCTCCAGCGTGGCCTGATCAGCGTTGGAGCGAACTACCAGGCTTCCACGGTTGAAGGGATATTGCGAATACGGAAGATAGGTTCCCGCCAGAGTTGGCCAGTCACCGGCGTAATGCTGCACGTGATGAACAACGCCGACGATCGTCCTCCATGGCCCGAAGCCGTTGGCCGCTACCGGCGCTTCAACGGCAATGCGTTTTCCGAGGGCGCTCTGGTTTGGCCAGTACTGCTTGGCCATCAGGTCGTCGATAATGCAGACTGGCTCGGATCCCGCCTGGTCGTCTGCGTTGAAGTAGCGCCCACTGCGTAGCTGGACGCCCATCGCCTCCAGGCCACCGGGGGTGACGGTGGAAAACTCGGTGTAAGGCAGGCTGTCTGGTTCGGGATTGGGCCGCCCTTCCACCATAAAGCGAGACTCCGCCGCTGCCAGCAGTGGGAATTTGAAGCCTGCTGTTGTGACGCCGGGCAATGCCTCCACTTTCTCCACCAATTGTTGAATGAGCCGGCGCCGATCCGTCTCGTCGGGATAGGTTGAGGCCGGCAGGCTCAAAGAGGCGGTCAGCACGCCTTCGGCGCGGAAGCCGCGGTCCTGATGGATCACCATGAAGAAGCTTTTGATGGCCAGACCGGTGGCGAGCAGCAGAACCAGCGACAGTGCCAGTTCCGCGACCACCAGCAAACCGCGAACCCCGGCGCGCGACAATCCCGAGGTCGAAATTCGGCCGCTGTCCATGAGCGTCTCGTGAGGATCGACGCGAAGAGCGGTTAAGGCCGGCACGACGCCGAAGACGATTCCGGTGAGCAGAGATACGCCGAGCGTGAAGAAAAGAACCGGCTTGTCGAGGGAGATCTCGTTGAGGCGCGGGATGTTGGAGGAAGCGAGACGCGCGAGCGCTGAGTTGGCGGTACCGATGGAGAAATAGGTGAGGACTAATCCCCCAGCTCCGCCGATGAGCGCGAGGACAATGCTTTCGCACAGAAACTGGCGCGCCAGCCGCGCCGCGCCTGCACCGAGTGCGCAGCGGATGGCAATCTCCTGGCGGCGCACGATGGCCAGCGAGGTGAGCAGATTGGCGACGTTGACGCAGGCGATCAGAAGCACGAGCACCACTGCGGCCATCAGCAGCAGCAAAGGCCGGCGGACGTACTCAACCAGCCCGGATAGCAGGGGGCTCATATTGACGCTCACGCCGGAGTTGGTCTGGGGATACTGTTGGGCAAGCTGGCCGGCGATCGCCCACATCTGCTCGCGCGCCTGTTCGAAGCTAACGCCGGGCTTGAGCCGCCCGTAGGCATACACTCCGTGGTGGTCATCCCGGTGATTGAAACCGGGACTGCTTTGCCATCGCCCCAGCGAGGTGAAGGCCTGGACCTCGGGCCAGCCCAAGGGCCAATGACCGTTGTCGACCACGCCCACTATGGTGTAGACCTCGCCATCGAGTTCCAGCCGCTGACTGATCACTCGGGGATCGCGATTGAATTCGCGCGTCCAGAAACTCTCCGCCAACACCACAACAGGCGACGCTCCAGGCTTGTCGTCCTTCGCCGTGAGCAGACGTCCGAGGACAGGCTTTGTGCTGAGCGTGGAGAAAAGTCCGGGGGTCACCTGCCGCAGCTTCAGATGCCGTGCCTCGCCTGCGCCCGTGAGTGTGGCATCGGCGGCGCGATAGCCGCCGATGGCCTCAAAGACCGTGTTGCGCGCGAGCCAGTCCTGGAAATCCGGCATGGAGATGTACAGGAAGCGGATCTGCGGCGTCCACTCGGACATGTAGACCAGGCGATCCGAGTGCGGATAAGGCAGCGGCCGCAACAGGACGGCATTGATGACGGAGAAGATGGCGGTGTTCGCGCCGATGCCCAGCGTCAGGGTAAGCAGCGCAACTGCGGTGAATCCAGGATTATTGCGCAGCGTGCGCAAGGCAAAGCGCAGGTCGTGGCGCAGCTCGTCCAGCCAGCGACGGCCCCACACATCGCGGGTGACATCTTCGACCAGGGCGACATTGCCGAACTCGCGCAGGGCGGCATCTCGCGCGTTGCCTGGATCCTCGCCGCAATCGATGCGATCGTCGGCCGCCATGCGCAGGTGGCCCTGGATCTCTTCGTCCAGTTCCTCCTTGCGGCGAGCCGTCGATCGCCACCAGCGCAGAAACACGGCTAACTCCTTTTTGGATCCGCTTGCATAATGGCGGCGATGGCATCGACGATCGTCCGCCAGCGAGTCTGATCGCTGAGCAATTGCTTCTTGCCGAGCGCGGTGATGCGGTAGTACTTGGCGCGCTGCTTGCTCTCCGTCAGTTTCCACTCC
>JASHXK010000281.1 GCA_030043575.1 Terriglobales bacterium | reverse complement strand
TGTGCGGCCATGGTCGTCAGGATGCGCACGTGGTCGTCGTTGAAGTAGTTGCGCCGCGTGTGTTCGATGTCGAGCACGCCCATGACCTTGTCTTTGTAGATCAGCGGAATGACAAGCTCCGAACGCGTTTCGGGATTCGCCGCAATATAGCGCGGATCCTTGCTCACGTCGGGCGCCAGAACCGGTTCGCCGTGCTGCGCCGCGTAGCCCACCAAGCCTCGCCCCAGCGGAATCTCGTGCTTCAATTGCACGTTCTCCTTGAAGCGCAGCGAGAAGCGGTGCTGCAGTACCGTTCCAGTCGGATCAAGCAGCAGAATCGAGAACATCTGGTAATCAATAAGTCGCGTCAGCAAATCGGCGATTCGCTTCAATAGTTGATCGACATTCAGGATCGACGTCAGCTCGCGGCTAATCTCCGTCAGCAATGCCAACTGCCGCGCTTGTCGCGAGACTCGCGTGTACAGGCGCGCGTTTTCGATTCCGATCGCGATGCGCGACGCGAACAGTGTGAGCAGCCGCTTGTGTTCTTCGTTGAACGCTCCCGGCTGGTCGGCCTCGACATCGATCACGCCGATAACTTTGTTCTTGGCGATCAGTGGAACCGCTAGCTCCGAGCGCACGCCCGGCGCCGAGTTGATGAAGTTCTCTTCCGCCGCAACATCGTTGACCAGCACGGCTTCCCGCCGCTGCACCGCTTGTCCGGTTACGCCCTGTCCGACCTTGATGCGAATGCGCTCGGCAACCTCCGGCGGATGACCCACTTGGAAGCGGATGCGCAGCTCCTGAGTCTTCTCGTTCAGCAACAGAATGGCGAAGATCTCATAATCGATGAAGCGCTTCAGCATCTCCGCGACGCGCTGCAGCAGAGTGTTTAAATCCAGCGTGGTGTTGACCGCGTCGGCCACCTCCAGCAGGTAGGCGTCGAGCGTCCCCGGAACCATAGGCTCTTGCGTCGTGGATGACATTTACGCTGGAAACTCTTGCCCTTCATGATAGCAGCCGGGTTTGAACCCGCCGCCGGTTGCGGGCGTGCTTACACTCGCACTAAAATTCTCCCCTGCCGTTGGAGGTGCGTGCATGCCTTTGCCGGAGTTCAAGCAACTGGTGGATGAAGCCAAGTCGAAGATCAACGAGATCAACGCCGACGATCTGCGCCACATGCAGCAAAAGGGCGACGATTTCCTCCTCATCGACGTTCGCGAGCGTGACGAGCTGGCTAAGGGCACCATCCCTGGAGCAGTCCATCTGCCCCGTGGCATTCTGGAAGTCAACATCGACCAGATCACCACGGACAAAGATCGCAAGCTGGTGCTGTATTGCGGTGGAGGCAGCCGTTCCGCGCTGGCAGCAGCGAATCTTAAGAAAATGGGGTTCAAGAATGTGATATCGCTGGCCGGCGGCTATCGCGGCTGGCATGAGTCGGAAACCCGCTAGCTGTCCGTGACTCTAACTCCGTACAACCCAATTCGTACGAGGCTGACGATGAATCTCGAAGGAAACCGCCTGACTTGGCTTGGCCATGCGACCTTCCGCATTGAAACCAAAGACGGCACCACCATCTATGTCGATCCCTGGCTGAGCAATCCGCTCTGTCCCGAGGACGAAAAAGAGCCGAAGAAGTGCGACGTGATGCTCATTACGCATGGTCACGGCGACCACATTGGCGATGCCGTCCGCGTCGCCAAGAAGCACAACCCGGTCGTCGTCGGTATTTTCGAAATGTGTCTCTGGATGGAGAAAAAAGGTGCGAAGCAGATTTCTCCCATGAATAAGGGCGGCACGCAGACCGTTGGCGGAGTGAAGGCAACGATGGTGCACGCGGTTCACTCCTGCGGCATTCAGGACGACGATGGCAGCATCGTCTATGGCGGCGAGGCGTGCGGCTATGTGATCGAACTGCCCGGCGGAGTGAAGATTTATCATGCGGGCGACACGGCGGTCTTCGGCGATATGCAGATCATTCGCGAGCTCTATTCGCCTGAGATCGCGCTGCTGCCCATCGGCGACCACTTCACTATGGGCCCGCGCGAAGCCGCCCATGCGTGTATGCTGTTGCAACCCAAGACCGTCATCCCAATGCACTTTGGCACATTCCCTGTATTGACCGGCCGGCCCGGCGAACTGAAGAAGCTGCTTGGTCCGGCTGGACCGGAGATACTGGAGATGAAGCCGGGGCAGACGTTGTAACGAGTAATTAGTAGTTAGTAATTAGTAGTTAGCTTGCGCGCCGCATTGCTGGTAGTAGGGGGGAGTTCACACATTTTAGCTACTGCAAGATCAACGCTAGCAATTACTAACTACTAATTACTAATTACTAATTACTAATTACTAATTACTTCTTATGACTAGCTTCACTGACCAACACGTCGAAAACTATCTCTACGCCATGCTTCCGCCGCGCGAGCCGGTGCTCCAGGAGATGGAGCGCCAGGCCAAAGAGCGCGACATTCCCATCGTCGGCCCGGCCGTGGCTCGGCTCTTCTATCAATACGCGAAGCTCATCAACGCGAAGACCGTCTTCGAGATGGGCTCGGCCATCGGCTACTCCACCATCTGGTGGGCCAAGGCTGTCGGCGAGGACGGCAAGGTTCACTACACCGACGGCAGCCATAAGAACGCTGACGAAGCGCGACGATACTTCCAGCAGGCCGGCGTTGCCGATCGTATCGAGGTGCACGTCGGCGACGCGCTCGAGTTGCTCTCCGAGCGCAAGGAGCAGTTCGACATTCTCTTCTGCGATGTCGACAAACACGACTATCCGCGCGTCTTTAACATGGCAGGGCCGCGCGTGCGCAAGGGCGGACTGTTCATTACCGACAACACGCTGTGGAGTGGTCGCGTCGCGTACGCCGCGGGCAATCCCGGCCTGCCTAAGCCCGCGACCGACCGCACCAC
>JASHXK010000280.1 GCA_030043575.1 Terriglobales bacterium | reverse complement strand
ACGAACGATTCCTGGAAAACCAGATTCGTGCGGCATTCGGATTTGTCGGCAGCCCTATCTGGATCAAGAATCGTGCCCGTGGCGAGCAGCCAGGGAAGCAGTAGGCTTCATGTTGCCGAGGAGCCGTTTCCAAGGCACGAGGTACTTTCAGTATCTTCTTCTTCGACCTCAGGAAGCGCCGTAACCAGCCACCGATCCAACTCCTCCAACGCGCGTTTACAGACGAGACCGTGGCGCTGTTTCTTGTCGCGAATACGGCGGCGCGCTTCTTCGTCCAGCGGCTCCAGCAGATCGAAAGTAATGTTCGCCGGCTGGAAGTTCTTGGCATCGGCGTGGCAGATGTAGTTCACCAGCGCGCCGAAAGCAGTGGCGCGCGGCGGCGGAATAGGCTCGGCGTGTATGGCCAGCGCAGTGGCGGATATTCCCGCGAGCAGGCCCGTCGCGATGGACTCAACGTAACCCTCGACTCCGGAAATCTGACCTGCGAACAACACGTTGGGATGCCGCTTCATCTGCAGCGTCTCGCGCAGCAGCGCTGGCCCGTTTATGTAGGTATTGCGATGAATCTGCCCGTAGCGCAGGAATTTCGCGTTCTCCAGACCCGGAATCAGCCGCAAAATTCGTGCCTGTTCGCCGAACTTCAGATGATTCTGGAAACCTACCACATTGTAGGAGTCGGCGCGGAGATTCTCCTGACGCAGTTGTACCACAGCGTAGGGGATGGTCCCGGTATGCGGATTGCGCAGGCCTACCGGCTTCATCGGGCCGAAGCGCAAGGTATCTCGCCCACGACGCGCGATCTCCTCGATCGGCAGACAGCTTTCGAAGTAGTTGAGATTTTCCCAGTCTTTGGCGTCCACCGATTGCGCCTCCAGCAATGCATCGAGGAATCGGTCGTACTCTTCTTTGTTCATGGGGCAGTTAATGTAATCGGGGCTGCCCTTGTCGTAGCGTGCCGCCAGGTATACACGCGACATGTCGATGGAATCGGCTTCAACGATGGGGCTGATGGAGTCGTAAAAATAAAGCTGCGCACTCCCGCTCAGGCGCAGGATCTCGCTGGTTAGTACATCGGAGGTGAGAGGTCCGGCGGCGACGACCGTGATCGCAGCGTCTTCCTCAATGCATGTGACTTCCTCTCGGCGGAGTTCGATCAGCGGTTCGCTTTCGATTGCAGCTGTGACCGCCTCGGCAAATTTTTCGCGATCGACAGCGAGCGCGTGCCCGGCGGGAACGGCTGTCTGGCGGGCGATTTCCATCAGCAGCGATCCGGCGCGCCGCATCTCTTCCTTCAGCAACCAGGGCGCTGTATTTTCCGTGTCGGACTTCAGCGAATTGGAGCACACCAGCTCAGCTAAGTTTGCCGTCTGATGCGCCGCCGTGGAGCGCATTGGCCGCATCTCGAAAAGCTTCACGGGAACACCCCGGCGCGAGCACTGCCATGCAGCTTCTGAGCCGGCGAGTCCGGCGCCGATGATGACGATGGGTTTATGCATGAGACACGCCGCGAAAGTATTGGGTTATTATACGAGCCGATAAAGGAGACGCCGATGGCAAGACTTCCCTACGTCGAGATGGATGGGGCGCCGCCCGAGGTGCGCGAGATCTACGAAAAGGTGCTCAAGGGTAACGTCGGCAGTGTGCAGAAGCTGGTAGCGCACCGGCCGGAGATGCTAGGAAAATTTCTCGCGTTCTACGGCAGCGTCGGACGGTCGCTTGATCGCCGCGTTTACGAGACGGTATACATCCGGGTCTCCGCGATGAACGGCTGCAACTATTGCATGCAGCACCACATCGCTTCCTCGAAGCGAGTCGGGCTGACGGCCGAGGATTGGAAGGCGCTGAAAGCGGGCGATTACTGCCGCTTCAGCCCCAAGGAACAAGCGGCGCTCAACTTCGCCGAGAAACTCACACGCGAGTCCAAGAATATCGACGATGCCGACATCGGCGCGCTAAGGCAGCATTTTTCGAACGAGCAGATTCTGGATCTCGATGTACTCGTCGGGCTGGTCAATCTAACCAATCGACTCACGGATCCGCTGGGCGCGGATTTGGAATTTCCAGCCGAGAAACTCTAGTACTTGCGAGTATTCACCGAAGCACGGAAGACATGAGAGCTTCGGCCGTCGCTTCACGCGAAGGCCACCTCACAAGATCAGCCGTTCGTCGCCGACGCGGCGTGTGACGCGCTCGCGGTCGAGATACTCCAGCAATGGAATAGCGTGTTTGCGAGTAATACCGAAAAGGTCTTTAAAGTCGCCGACGTTGAGCTTTGCTGTCTTGGTCTTTTGCGCCGCGATCTGGCGTCGTAGGGCGGCGAGCGCGTCGCGATGAAATACCAGTTCACCGCCGAGCTTCACCAGCACGCGATCGCGCAGCAATAACGTGACAATCTTCTGTGCACGAATTCGGTCGACCGGTAAGGCTGCCAACACTTCCTTCAGCAACGGGACCTTCAGCCCCGCCTCAGCAAAAGCCCGTTCGATTTGCTTCTTCGATTCGGCCTCTTCGTCGAGCAGCGCGACGCCCTTGCCGGCCGCGTGGACAATTTCGCCGCTGACCTGGAGCTTTTGTTCGCGCGCGAGGGAGTCCAGCACTCCACGAAAAATCTCGGGGCGCAAGCCGAGCGTCTCACGCAACTGCTCCTTGCTGATCCCTTGCACCAGCGGATTGGCTTGGTGAAATTGTTCGACACTCGCCAACGTTCGTTGGCGCAACCATTCGAGGACCGGCGTCGCCAGGAGCAGGTCGTCGAAGCGGATCAGTTGGCCGGCCTTGTCGAGATCAGCAGCCAACTGCCGAACCTTCTCCGGCAGTAAGCCGGTTTCGGCGACCGCATCGGAGACCAACAGACCGTCCTGGCGGCGACGTAAAATCCGTGCCAGGAGCGAGTCTTCGCGGGTCCCATTCGCCACAACGTTCAGGAACGCTAGGCGTTCTGCAGAGCTCGAGCGGCGGGCAGGATCGGCGACATCCAGCACCCTGCCTCCGCCGATGGTGATGACCGGCGAAAATTGGCGCACGATGAAGCCGTCGCCGGGCAGGAGCAGGAGTGGGTCGCCGAGCGTGAGCCGCGCCAATCCCGACTCCCCCGGATTCAGTTGCTTTGCCTCGAGGAGGCTGACTGTTGCGATCGTCTCCGCGGTGAAAGAGTGGAAGTGCACGCGTGCGCGATTCCGTAGCGGCTTAGCCGAGCGCAGCAGGTCGAGCGAGACGCTAATGTGTTGGGTCGGCCGGAAAAGTTGAGGCGGCATCAGCATCATACCGCGCTCCAGTTCCGTGGTGTCGATGCCGGCGAGATTAAGCGCGGTACGCTGGCCGGCGATGGCCTGCTCTGCTGCGGTGCCATGTACCTGCACCCCGCGCACCCGCACCAGCTTGCCGCTGGCATAAACCTGCAGCTCCAGATCCTTTTGCACCGTGCCTGAGATTAGGGTGCCGGTGACGACAGTGCCGAATCCCTTCATGGTGAAGACGCGGTCGATGGGCAGGCGAAAGACCGCCGCCGAATCTTTCGCCGGAGCTTCGGCAGCCATGCGCGCCAGTTCTCCTCTCAGATGGTCCAGTCCCACACCTGTTTTGGAGCTGACAGCGATGATCGGCGACTTTGCCAGATCTAGGAACGAGCCTTTCAGGAAGTCCGCGACTTCCAGCTTCACGACGTCGAGCGTCTCCGCGTCGACCAGGTCGGCTTTGGTGAGAACCGTTATCCCACGTTGTAGGGCCAGCAGACGGCAGATATCGAAGTGCTCGCGGGTCTGAGGCATGATGGATTCGTCGGCTGCAATCACCAGTAGCACAGCATCGATTCCTCCAACGCCCGCCAGCATGTTGCGGACAAAGCGCTCGTGTCCGGGAACGTCGACGAAGCCGAGGCGAATGGGTTCGCCCGAAGGATCCATCAGGTCGAGATTGGCAAAGCCGAGATCGATGGTGATGCCGCGGCGTTTCTCCTCAGCCAGCCGGTCGGGATCGATGCCGGTGAGAGCCCGGACCAGAGCGCTTTTGCCATGGTCGATATGGCCCGCGGTCCCAACGATGACAGCTTTCATAGCGAACAGTTTACCCACAAAGTTTGGAACCGCGGCACTCCCGCGCAGGAATGACTTTAGGGAGTGCTGTGTGCGAGAATAAAGACAGTAACTTGCCAGGGGCTCCCGGGTTTACTACGGTTGCGCCAAGCCCAAGGAGGTTTTGCCTTCAGTGGGTCGAGGGGCGTCTAATGTATTGAAACTCAGGCGTACTTGATCCACAGGCATGGCCTCAATCCTCACACCGCCAGATCGACCAACTCATCTTCCCCCACGAGAGGAGGGTATGCTTGCGCTCTCGGGCGCCGGCGCGCCGCTGGATCCTCGCCTCACGCCACACCTGCTCATCCAGTTGGAGGACGACCTGGAACGCTCACGCATGCGCGAGGCGTTCTGGATTTCGGTGGTCGTCCACCTGATGGTGGTGCTGTTCCTGTTTTTCACACCGAAGATATTCCCGGGCGTCAAAGGCGTGGTGCTGATTTCACCCGAGGACCTGAAGCGTAGTAAGCAGTTGACCTATCTCGATCTGCCGCCCGACATGCAGAAGGAGCCGAAGGTCGCTCCCAAAACCAACGTGCTTTCCGATAAGAATCGCATCGCCGAGAGCCAGCATCCCACGCTGGACAAGAAGACCCTGGAAGAGTTGAAGCGCGCGGGTCCACCAAAGCTGGCCACGCCACCGGCGCAGCAGCAAGCTCAGGCAGCGCCGCAACCGGCGCAGCAAGCGCCACAGCAGCCGCAACCCAATCAGCAGCAGGGCCAGCAGATGGCACAGCTGCAGGATGCGATCCCACAGAATAATCCGCGCCTGCCAATGCAACAGCAGGGCACGCCTGACTTCAGGTCCATGATGTCGGCGGGCCAGTCGATTGAGCAGGCGGCGCGGGCGGTGGCTGCAGGCCGAACCGGAGGCAATTCGGGCACTGGTGGATACTATGGCGTGGGGCCCGGTGGCTCGGCACTCAAGATGGGCCCGGCTGAGGTCCTGAGCGATACTCAAGGCGTTGACTTCGGGCCGTATCTCTCGCGCGTTCTCGACGCAGTGCGGCGAAACTGGTACAACCTGATCCCGGAAGAGGCGCGCCCACCGCTGTTGAAGAAGGGCAAGGTCTCGATTGACTTTGTCATCATGCCGAACGGGTCGGTGGCCGGCTTGCACTATATGGCCGGTGGCCAGTCTGGCGACGTCGCGCTGGATCGCGCCGCCTGGGGCGGCATTACCGCGTCGTATCCCTTCGCTCCGCTACCAAAAGAGTTTCACGGCCCGTACCTGGCCTTGCGCTTCCACTTCTTCTACAACCCGGGCAAGGGCGATCTGGAGTAAA
Organism: Terriglobales bacterium; assembly: GCA_030043575.1. Taxonomy (GTDB): domain Bacteria; phylum Acidobacteriota; class Terriglobia; order Terriglobales; family Acidobacteriaceae; genus Bog-257. The sequence continues at coordinate 2,787 of JASHXK010000280.1, read as the reverse complement.
GCGGCAAGTAGCAATTGGCAGATCTGCTGCCGCGAACTCATTGCGTGCGGCGCGTAGAATCGTGCTGTGGACAATCAGCCGGCACATACAAACTCTCCACGGCCTCAGAATCGCGAGCTGGAATTGCAGGCGCGCCAGCGTGCCCGCGATCAGCGCAGAGTCATCGGCTTGCTGGCGATTGCGTTGTTGATCCTTTTGCTGGCCTTCCTCCGTTTCGGCAAGCACATCCCTTGGGGCGCACGATAACATTCTGTCACGCGATGACTTCCACCTCGCAGTCTGATGCCTTGCTGCTGGTCATTCTGGGTCCGACCGCTTCCGGCAAGTCGGCGCTGGCGATTGCGTTGGGGCAAAGGCTCTCGGGCGAGATCGTCAGTTGCGATTCCGTCGCGGTCTATCGCCATTTCGAAATTGGAACGGCAAAACCAACGTGCGAACAGCGTGCCACCGTGCCGCATCATCTTCTGGATGTCGTAGAGCCGGGCGAGGGCTTCACAGCAGGCGACTATTCGCGTCGCGCAAGGGCCGCAATCCGTGACATCGCCGGACGCGGAAAGCTGCCCGTCGTCGTCGGTGGAACGGGATTGTATCTTCGCGCTCTGCTGGAGGGCCTGTTTCCCGGGCCGCAGCGCTCTGAAGAGTTACGAGAACGTTTGCGGAAGCGCGCCGGCAGTCGGGGCTCGAATTACTTGCACCGGATTTTGACGCACCTCGATCCTCTGGCGGCTTCCAGAATCCACGCCAACGACTTTGCCAAGCTGATTCGTGCAATCGAGGTGTGCCTGGCATCGCGCGAACGCGTGAGCGAGCTCTGGCAGAAGCGCGGCCGCGATCCGCTGAGAGGCTTTCGCATTCTTCGGATTGGTTTGAATCCCCAGCGACAACCGCTTTACGAACGGATCAACGATCGCGCGCGGCAGATGTTCGAAACTGGACTGGTAGAAGAGACGGAATCCTTGCTCAGCCGATATGGACAGAACAAAGCGGTGATAGCTCTGGACTCGCTCGGCTACAAGCAGGCGATACAGTTTCTGCGTGGTGAATTCACGCGTGACGAGGCCATTGCCGCGGCACAGCAAGGCCATCGCAACTACGCCAAGCGCCAGATCACGTGGTTTCGGCGCGAGCCCGACGTCGTGTGGTTGACCGGATTCGGAGACGATCCCGCGATCATGAAACAGGCTGCCGAACTGGCTTCCCCGCATACCCGTCGATCGTCCAGTTAGCACTTCTGATATTGTCGTTGCCGATGCCTCGTGCCCTTGCGCTTACGCTGTTTTCGGCTCTCCTCGTGACTTCGCAAACCGCTTCCGCGAAAGAACGCTTTCAACAGCCAGGCCCTGTTCATCTCGATAAGAAAGGCCAGAAGTGGGCGCGCGAGTCGCTGAAGCAGATGTCGCTGGAGCAGAAGGTCGGGCAGATGTTCATGATCTGGGCGCGGGCAGATTTCATGAACGTTGCCAGCCCCGACTACACCGTGCTGCGCGACGCCATGCGCAAGTACCACATTGGGGGATTCGGCGTTACCGTGTCGTACGAGAACGGTCTGCTTTGGAAGACTCCACCGCTCGAAGCTGCGATGCTAACCAATCAGCTGCAAAAGGATTCCGAGTTTCCCCTGATCTTCGCGGCCGACTTCGAACGCGGGCTGGCTTTCCGCTTCAATGAGGTCACGAATTTTCCCCATGCTATGGCGTTTGGTGCGACAGGCGATCCGGAATTCGCGCGAGAAGCGGGGCGTATTACCGCGCGTGAGGCCCGGGCCATTGGCGTGCAATGGAATTGGTTTCCCGACGCCGACGTCAACTCCAATCCGGATAACCCTGTGATTAACTCGCGCTCGTTCGGCGAGGATCCGGCCCGCGTCAGCAAGATGGTCGTGGCTTACATCGCGGGCGCGCACCAGGTCGGCATGTTAACCACGGCCAAACATTTTCCCGGGCACGGCGACACCGATGTCGATTCGCACCTTGCGGTTCCTTCGATTCATGTGGATAAGGCACATCTGGATAGCGTCGAACTGCCGCCATTTCAAGCAGCCATCAAAGCGGGAGTCGATGCGGTGATGGTGGCCCACGTTATTGTTCCTGCACTCGATTCCGATCCCAACCACGTCGCCACGATTTCACCGGCGATCGTGCGTGGCCTTCTGAAACAGCAGATGGGATTTCAGGGACTCATTGTTACAGATGCATTGAACATGCGGGCACTGACAAAGCTCTTTCCCGAAGGCGGCTCCGCAGCCGCTGGACGCGCCGCAGTCGAGGCGGTCAAGGCGGGCTGCGATGTGCTGATTCTGCCGCCCGATCTCGAGGGCGCCTACAACGGCTTGCTGCAGGCGGTACGAAGCGGCGACATTCCCGAGTCGCGAATCGACGAGTCGGTACTGAAGATCCTGCGTGCCAAAGCTTCGGTGGGATTGAATCGGGCGACACAGGTCGACATCAATGCGGTCAACCGCATTGTGGCCTCGCCCGCGAGCCAGGCCAAGGCCCAGACGATTGCCGACGAGGCCATAGCTTTGGTGCGGGATAATCATCGTGTATTGCCCTTGCAGACTGCGGCCAAGGAAACTACCGCCCCAGTTCAGGCGAACCCGGCACGGACAAGAGACCCTGGAACAAATTCATCCCAGAATTCGTATCCTTCGACAGCGGAGAATCGTGCTTCGACCCTGGTTTTGATTTTCACCCCGGACATTCGTTCAAATGCGGGCTTGGTTCTGGAGAAAGAGTTGCGCACGAGGATCTCCGACGCGCAGGTGGTGTACATTGATCCGTCCAACGC
>JASHXK010000279.1 GCA_030043575.1 Terriglobales bacterium | reverse complement strand
GGACGGAACTGAAGAAAGTTCCCGATCCCGCGGAGCGCCTGCGGCGGCTGGCCTTCTTACATCTGGACGCAATGGGATCAAACCGCAACCTCGCCGTCGTCTTCCAGATGGAGTTGCGGCAGAGCACGCGCTTCTTGTCTGAGTTCTCGCACCATCACATGATCGAGTACCTCAGCCTGGTGCGCGAGGCGATCACCGAGGGCCAGACGAAGGGAATCTTCCGCCGCGAGATGTCCGACAAATACGCCGCCAACTGCTTCTTCGGCGCGCTGGATGAGATGGTGACTTCGTGGGTGCTCAGCGGGCACGACTACAAACTCGCCAATGTTGCCGATGTGGTCGTCGACATTTTCCTGAACGGTATGCGGGCGCAGCAGTCATGAATCTTCGGACCCTCAATGACGTTTTCTTCACCCTGGTCAAGCGCAACAGCGATCGGGTGGCGCTTACGCGCGAGGGCGACACCTGGAAGACGATCTCCGCTCGCCAGCTACGGAGTTGGGTCTACGCCACGGCACGGCAACTGCAATCGTGGGGCATCAAGAAGGGCGATCGGGTCATCTTGCTCAGCGAGAACCGGCCGGAGTGGGCGACTACCGACTTCGCCTGCCTACTGTTGGGCGCTGTCGACGTACCCATCTACGCTACGCAAATCTCGGAGCAGTGCCTCTTCGTTTTGCAGAACTCCGAGGCACGAATCGCCTTCGTCTCGACGCGCAAGCAATACGAGAAGCTGGCCGCCATCCGCGATCAGTCTGACCTGGAGTACATCGTCATCATGGACGAAGCTCCGGAGTTGAACGATGTCGTGCCGATGCAGTCCTTTCTGCGCCACGCGCCACCGGATGACGACCCTGCGCTGAACGCCATTGGCGAGAAAATCGAGCCTGACGATCTGGCGACGCTTATCTACACCTCCGGCACCACCGGCACGCCGAAGGGCGTTATGCTCACGCACGGCAACATCGCCTCGAATCTGAATGTCTCGCTCGACATGTACGAGTTCGACAAGGACGATTTGTGCATATCCTTCCTGCCGCTTTCGCACGTGACCGCACGGCATTTGGACTACGCGCTGTTTAACGCTGGTGTGCCCCTGGCGTACTGTCCTGTGATTGAGGATCTGCCTCGCAGCATGCGTGAGGTACACCCCACGCTGATCGTCGCCGTGCCTCGCGTCTACGAAAAGGTCTACAACCAGGTGCAAAACAAGGCGCACGGTATCAAGCGGGGGCTGATTCAGTGGGCGCTTCGAGTCGGCGCGGCCAATCGCGAGGCGATTCTGCGTGGCGAGACGCCGACATCATTTTCGTGGAAGCTCGCTGACGCCTTGGTCTTTTCCAAGATTCGCGAAGGACTCGGCGGACGTGCCCGCGTCTTTGTGTCGGGAGGCGCACCGCTGGGCAAGGAGATCGCCACCTGGTACGCCGACATCGGTATCCGCATTCACGAAGGCTACGGCCTGACGGAAACCTCGCCTGTCATCGCGCTGAACAATCCCATCAATCATCGACTGGGCACGGTCGGTAAGCCGATGTCAAATATCGAAGTGCGTATCGCCGACGATGGTGAGGTGCTGGTGCGTGGCCCCTCGATCTTCAAAGGCTACTGGAAGATGCCGGAGGAAACCGCCGCAGTCTTCCAGGATGGCTGGTTCAAGACGGGCGATATTGGCAGCATCGACGAGGATGGTTATCTTTCCATCACCGATCGCAAGAAGGACTTGATCAAGACATCGGGCGGCAAGTTTATAGCACCGCAGCCGATCGAGAATTCCCTTAAGGTGAATCAGTACATCGCTGAAGCAGCCTTGCTCGGCGACAAGCGGCGCTTCCCTGCCGTGCTCATCATCCCCAGCTTTGAAGACCTCGAGCAGTGGGCAAAGCAGCATAGCGTGAAGTTCTCCTCACGCAAAGAGCTGGTACGATCGCATCAGGTGCAAGGACTATACGAAGGAATCGTCGAAGAGCTCAACCACAACCTGGCGCAGTACGAGAAGCTGAAAAAGGTGCTGGTCATTCCCGACGAACTCAGCATCGCCGACGGCACGCTGACCCCGAGTATGAAACTGCGCCGCCGTCATCTCACCGATCGCTACAAGAAGGAAATCGACGCCCTCTACGCTGAGGCGGAATCCCACCAGCGCACGCCGGCGACCTCGAAGAGGTAGTTCTTGACTACTCGATCGGCTCGACTGCAATGGTCGGCTCGGCGGGAGCTTTCCGGTCGGGTATCTGCACCAGGATCGTCGCCGCCAACACCACGACAATTCCCACCACCTGCACCGGCGTCACCAGCTCACCCAGGATCATCGCCGTTAGCAAAATCGCCCACACCGGCTCAAGGCAGGCAGTCACGATGGCGCGCGTCGCATCCAGATGCTGTAGTCCGGAAAAGTACAGCGAAAACGGAATCAGCATCGAAGTGATGGAAAAAATCAGCATGAATAGCCACTGTCCGCTACTGTAATGCTGCGCGGCGATCCGCCACGGCGGATTGACTACGAGCCAGAACGCGGCAGCCGCGAGCAGCGAATACACCAACACCGTCCAGCGCTGATAGATCTGCAGCAGGTGCTGCGCGTAGACGTTGTAAAAGGCGAAAGTGACGGCCGCCGCTTCGGCTGCCAGAACTCCCACCGCACTGAACCGCACTCCTGAGATCGCCAGCCAGGGAAAACTGCCGTGAACCGCGATCTCACCCACTGCAAAAGCACATCCTGCTACAGCCAGCAAGACTCCGCTGATGCGCAAGACAGTCGGATGCTGCAGCCTCCGCGCCAGCATGTAAAGCAGCACCCAGATCGGCGCTACGTATTGCAGCACGATCGCAGTGGCGACCGAAGTCTTCTCAATCGCGAAGTAATAGAAATAGTTCGAGCCGGCAATTCCCAGAATTCCCAACAGAAAGAACTGCGCAAGATGGCTTCCTCGGATCCGCAGTGCCGGGCGATTGCGCAGCAGAAGAATCGGCGCCAGAATCAGCAGCGAAACGGTACTGCGCGCCTGCGCCAGGGCGAGTGGGTCAATTGGCTGCAAAGCCTGCCCGCCCCACGAAATCCTGCCGGTGAAGATCGCACGGCCCATCGCTGCGGATAGTCCCCAGCAAAATGTGGCCGCAGCGATGAAGAGATAGCCGCGGGCGGGATGAGACTTACGGTCCAAGGAGCTGATCGAGCCGTTCGGGGTCGAAACCGACAACAACCTCGTCATCGATTACGACCGTGGGAGTGGAACGGCTATTGTACTTCTCGGCGAGCTCGTGCAGCGCGTCGTTATCGTACGTCACACAGCGCTCCTCGAACTTCGCCTTACGAGACTTAAGGAACATCTTGACCGCCTCACAGGGCAAAGAATCGGGCTGGGTGAAAACGATGATCTTACGGGTTGGCATGAAAGCAGTGACTAGTGGCTAGTGGTCAGTGGCTAGCACAGAATCCGAACTCGGTACGAGTGTGTTTGCTAGCCACTAGCCACCAAGCCTCTGTTTCAGTCCGCCAGAGCGCCCTGGCTGTGCGACGAGCGCAGCACCCGATCGACAGTATACGGTGCGCGCTTAGTTGGTTCGTGGAAGTGACGCACCTGCAACTCGCCCAGCAGTCCGAGCGCGATCAGCTGTACGCCGGCCACGATCAGCACGGCAGCGAAGACCAGCAGCGGACCATGCTCGTCCATGACGTTCTTGCCGCGCAGGAACTTCTCCGAGATCATCCACAACGCAATCAACCCGCCGCTGACGGAGCTTAGCGCGCCCACGCCGCCGAAGAAATGCAGCGGTCGCGACATGTACTTCAGCAGGAAGCGAATGGTGATCAGGTCGAAGAAGACGCGGAAGGTGCGGGAGATGCCGTAATGCGATTCGCCTCGCTCGCGGTTGACATTGCGGATCGGGATCTCGCAGATCGTCGCCCCGTACGCCGAGGCCAGTGCGGGGATGAAGCGATGCAGCTCGCCGTAGAGTGGAACTTCCTGGACCACTTCGCGGCGATAGGCTTTGAACGTCGTGCCGAAGTCGTGCAGATCGACGCCGCTGAGCTTTGCCATCAGCCAGTTCGCCACGCGCGACGGGAAACGCCGCATCACGAAATTGTCGATGCGCTGCTTGCGCCACCCGCTGACGATGTCGTACCCCTCACGCAACTTCTGCAGGAACAGTGGAATGTCGTGAGGATCGTGCTGCAGGTCGCCATCCATGGCGATCACATACTCGCCCTCGGCGTGATCGAAGCCGGCCGCCAGTGCTGACGTCTGCCCAAAGTTGCGACGCAACTTCACGACCACTACGCGGCGATCCACTGCGGCGATCTGCTGCAATAACCAGAAGGTGTTGTCCTGGCTGCCATCGTCCACGAAGACCAGCTCGAACGGCTCACCCGCAGCTTCCATCACCACGCGCAGGCGATCGTAGAGCTCGGTTATGTTCTCTTCTTCGTTGTGAAACGGGACGACGATGGAGTATTTGAGCACAGCCTTCTAATTATACCGTCGTGGTGCGGCGTTTTGGACCGCGATATTTGCCCAAATCAGGTGCAACTATTTGCACTTTGGCGTCACTTTATCTGGACGGCGGTCAGCGGCCAATGGTTGCAACATATTCCAGAAGCCGCGCGATTCCTGAGCGAAAAGTGTCCGTCGGTGTGATCAGGCTGAGCACGAGATGACCGTCGGCAGCGAAGTCATAGAAATGTCCCGGCTGCACCAACACGCCCTTTTCCTGCAACAGAGCGACCGCAAGATCTTCGTCGGAGCCGGTGACCGGCACGCGCAGGATGGCGTACCAGCCGCCTTCAATATCGAGACGATGGCAAAGCTTCTGCCGCGCGAGTTGAGAATCGAGCTCTTGTAAGTTCCCTCGGATCCGTTGCATGAGCTGCGCCTGCATGCTGTGCCGTTCCTGCAGCAGCGTCGGCACCGCCAGTTGGATAGGCGCGCTCATCGAGAGATAGGTGTCGGCGACGACTTCCAGGCGCGATAACGCGGCCGATTTTACTGCTGGCGGTCCGTTGACCGCGAGCCAGGCGACCTTCATCTGCGGCAGCGCGGATATCTTCGAGAGACCGCTCAATGTAAAGGTCAATGCGTCGTTGTTTGCAGCGCAAGTCAGTGGCTGCTGGGCCGTAAGGGCATAATCCAGGAAGACCTCATCGGCAATGACTGCAGCATCATTCGCTGCACAAACGTCGTTCAGCAATTGCAGCTCGCGTGGTTGAATGAACGAACCTGTCGGATTGTTGGGGTGAACCACCAGGATGGCCCGGCAACGCGCACCTGTTGCCAGTGTGCGATCAACCGCGGCAAACAGCGATGTCGGTTCGACCTGCCAGCCGTGGTCGTAGACCAGCTCATACGGGACGAGCTTTACATCCTGAATCTCGGCGAGAAAGTCGAACAGCGGGTAGCTCGGCGTGGGAACCAGAACCGCGTCTCCCGGGTCGCACAGCAGGCGGAAGATGAAGGAATACGCTTCGCTGGTGCTGGTCGTCAGGATCAGGTTGTCCGGGGAAATCTCGACGCCCCGCTCGGCGTAATAACCGGCAATCGCCTCGCGCGCGGACAGCAACCCCTTCGGCTGCGGTTCGTAGCGCAGAGCTTCGCGATTGACGAGCGCGCGCAGCAGTTCGTCTTCACGATATTCCAGGCCGACAGTTGTGGGGTTAGAGGCGGTCAGGTCGAGCAGTTCCCTGCCCGCTCGGCGATGTGCGTCGAGCCCTTGCGTATAGCGATTAGTTGTGAGGTCCCAAGATGTGCGCCGCGCGAAGAAGCCAGCCATGCGAGAGCGATTATAAGCGGCGCGGTGGAAATTACCTCAGCGAAGCCGAGCAGGCTAATGATCTCACAATGTGCTGCTGACGCGGTTGCTCCACGTGAACCTAATAAGACGGCCCAAAGGAACATGCTCAGTTAACGGGTTGGGATACCATTGAGTGGTGCTTGGGGGATAATAGAGTCAGGAACTGGAGGTAGAGGTGCAGAACTATAGTGTTTTTCTGGACGAAATACGCAACTCTTCTGTGCTGGAGGCTGCGCCTATCTACCAGATTGCTTTAGCTCCGTACAGCCGAGGCGGCGGTGCTTTGGCGACGAAGCAGTATGCCCAAAGGGAAGAGTTCATCACCGATCTCAAACGCTATCTTGGCTACAGTGAAGCTGCAATCGTGCGAT
>JASHXK010000278.1 GCA_030043575.1 Terriglobales bacterium | reverse complement strand
CTGATGCTTGTCGCCGTCGTAGACACCACGGGTCAGCGAGTGGATCGCGTTGGCTTGATCGCCCTGCGGTTTGTACGAACTGACGAGCCGGAATTCCATATCATGAACGCCCGCAGGCCTGCCAAGCCGGGCGCCGACTTCGCAGATCATCGCCGCTAATCCGGGGTGCACAGAATGCAATTTCAGCGGGTGGGCATCTCTCGATTATAAGACGTGGCAAGAAACGGGTTCGTCGACCTGGTTTGGATGGGAAGTCTGTGGTTCACCTGCCGGCGGAAAGTTACCGCAAGACTGTCCCCAGAGAACCAGTTTGGCCCCGAATATATCCCATCCTACTAAAGTTGCATAGACCACCCGCGCGAAAATGCTATCTGCCCCCTTGCCGCCGGAACAAGCTGGACGTAGCTTGGCTCTGCTGACATCGTGCCTTGAAAGGACGCCTTCAGGCGTGCCGCAGAAGATAAATCGAGCCCTCCGGACCTGGATGGCGCACACGCGCCGGTGGCTACTCTAATTCAAAAGAACTACTGCCTGAGCAGCTTGAAAAAAGCATGACTCGCTATGCGAATCTTGCTATATTCTCACTACTTCGCTCCCTTCTCTCGTGGGTTACCAAACAAGCTCGTCCGAGGTGAAGGGAGGCACAGGCGCAACTTCGTGCGAATTGCAAAGTCCCCCTTGTTCTGTTTGATGTGCGCTGCGCTTGCCGGCGCGCTGATCTCCGTCCCCGCGCAGGCGCAGGGCTTCGGCACCACCAAGAAGAAAATCGTTCTGCATCGCAAGCTGCCGCCCACGGCACATATTTCCGGCAGCAGCTTCGAGGTCCAGGTCAACTCGCACGGCATTCAGGAAGACATTGGGGTTGACCTGAAGAGCATGCTGGAAACCGAGCTGATGAAGGACGATGTCCGGCTGCGCGCGGAGGACAAGAATGCCGACACGCTGATCAGCTGTACAGTGACGCAGTACGCGCAGCCCAAGCCGACAACATCCACGCAGCAGACCTATGCCCTTGGCTCGACGAAGCCGCAGAACGAGACGGTCACCCGCTACACCGGGCTGTTGACGGTCGCCTATTCGGCGAAGGATCGGCGCAGCGGGCGCACGCTGGATTCGTACAACGTCACTGCCAAGTATGACGACGAGTTCAATGCGAACGGCTCGACCAAAGGCGGGGTCACCGGCACAATCACCAACACCTTCAATCGGCTAAAGCACGGCAAGAGCGAGGCCGACACCCCGCCGACCGATGCCGAGCTGCGCAACAAGCTGCTGCACGATGTGGTATCGCAGATCGCCTCGCGGCTGGTGAACACTGACGAATCGATCGAGGTGCTGCTGGCGCGTGGCAAGCTCGACGATGCCAACAAGCAGGCGGATGCCGGTCTCTGGAGCCGCAATCTGGAAACGCTCGAGACCATGACGCCCTTCCCCAACAAGGCAGATGATGCCTACCGTCTGTACAACATTGGCGTGGCGTATGAGGCGCTGGCCTACGCGTCGGAAGATCCGAAAGCTGCGAAGAAAGATCTGGAGAACGCTGCCATCAACTACGGCAAGGCGATCGACGACAAGCCGGATGAGAAGTATTTTTTGACGCCGCAAACGCGCATCGAAACTGCCATCGCGCATTACAAGACGCTGTCAGAGCAGCCAACTCAAACCGCATCCGCCTCGACCGGCAGTTCGCCGTCAACGTCGAGCAGCTCAACTACGACGACCAAGTCGACCCGGTCTTCGACCACGCACAGCACTCATGCCGGAACGGCAACTGCAGCTCCTTCCAGTAGCAGTCCTGCCGGCAGCGCGGCGAAGCCCGCAGCTAAAGGGCCGGCGCTTACCAATGATCAGGTCATCGCCCTGGTGAAGGCGAATCTCGATGAAGAAAACATCATCGATACCATCCGCAACGCGCCGAACGTCGATTTCGATCTCAGCGTGAACGGCGAGATCAACCTGGCGAACCACGGCGTGAAAGGCAAAATCCTGACGGCGATGAAACAGCGCGCGCGCCAGGGTTCGACGCATAAGGCATCAGCGCAATGAAGCTTGGTAGTGCAATCAATACCGCGCAATGGTTGTTTCTGGCGGCGTTGATTCTTGCGCTCGGAACGACTGCTGCGGCGCAGAACCGCTGTGGCGCGGGCAAGGACCTCGTCGTCCAGGCCCTGGAACGCGTGCCTCCCGGCAGCAATGCCTCGACGATGGAAGATGGCGTCGAACTGCTGAAGCACGCCATCGGCGAATGCGAAAGTCTCGGCGACGCCTGGTATTACCGCTCGCTGCTGGAGCGCAAGCTGGGCAACGCGCGCAAAGCCGACTATTCGCTGCAGAAGGCGCGCGACAATAACTCCGAAGCGCTGCAGCAGAACCTCGATCCCTTCACGCTCTCGACGCGTCCCAACGTTCCGCCATCGAGTACGGTGCGGGAGAAATGGGCGCTGGTGGTCGGCATCGGCAAGTTCAAGCAAGCGGAGATCGATCCGCTGAAGTACGCCGCAGCCGACGCCTCGGCGTTCGCCAGCTGGCTGAAGAATCCAGCCTACGGCCGCTTCAAGCCCGATCACGTAGCGATGCTCACCGACGCCGAAGCGACGACGCGCAACATCAAGGAGAAACTGAACTGGCTGGCCCGCAGCGCCGGGGCTGACGATCTGGTGGTGATCTATATCGCGACCCACGGCTCCTCACGCGAAATGGATACGCGCGGCGTGAACTACATCATCACCTACGACACCGAAGTGGGAAAGAACATGGACAATGAGGATGCGCTTTTCGCCACCGCGCTGCCCATGGTCGACGTTGCCAACACCGTCGCCTCGCGCGTCGAGGCGCAGCGGGCGGCGATCTTCGTCGATACCTGTTACGGCGCGGCTGCGGCTGGAGGCGGCACGAAGCTGGTCGCGCCGGGGGTCGCATCGGCGTCGGTGTCAAACGAAACCCTGAACCGCATCGCGCAAGGGACAGGGCGCGCCGTACTCGCTGCCAGCACCGCCGATCAGGAGTCGCTCGAGGACAGCACACTCGGACACGGCTACTTCACCTACTATCTGCTCGAAGGCCTGCGCAAGAATCAGGGGCTCGATTCGCTGGCGCAGGTTTTCCCCTACGTGCGGCAGCAGGTTACCGCGCGCGCCGAGCAGAGGTGGAAGATGCAGCAGACTCCGGTGATGAGCCAGAGCGATCAGGGCGGCGACATTGTCATCGGAGTGGCCACCGGCGCCGTCAAAGCCGCCAACGGCGGGTAGCTGACCGTTCCGTCACCCCTCGCAGGATCACGTTCCGCAATTCGGTAGTCACATCGCGATGATGAGCGAATGTCAAAAGAGCACATGGGAACGCCTCCGCGGACGGCTTACACGCGAGCGGATGGTGCGCATTGGGGTCATCGTGGTGCTGGTCGCCGGATGCAGTTACTACTTCGAGGCGATCAAGCAACAGCTGCCGATTCTGGCGACCCTGCAGCTGCAAATGTTCGACTGGCTTTCGCGATTGCAGTACCGTGATGCCTTGCAGGCGCCGATCATCGGGGTGGAGATCGATGACGCCACATTCTACGGACACCTCAAGTTATCCGGGGTCGAGGACATTACCGACCGCCGCTTCCTGGCTACGATCGTCAACCACGCCGTCCAAGCGCACGCGGCTGTCATCGCAATGGACATCAATCTTGCAGCCGACCATCTTGACGGCACCGATCCAGCCCGCAAGGGCTCGAATCGTGAACTGTTTGACGCGATTGCCGCCGCACACGCAGCCCAGATTCCGGTCGTGCTCACTCAGGGACTTGATTACAAGAGCAAAACACCACTGCCTAATATTAGCTACTGCGCGAACGCCGCTCCTGACCCCGAGCACTGCCGCCCCGTGCCCACGATCTACGATTGCGAGACAGGCGCGGATCAGCTGGCAAGCGACGATCCTTATCATGCGCGGGCGGGCTTCGATCTGGAACCAGAGGACACACGCAAAGTTCCGCTCACCGTCTACACCAGTAACCAGCGGCTATGCCGCTCCTTCGCTCTGCAGGTCGCCAATGCCTATGACGACGTGATGAGCCAGCGACGGCTCATGCGCGTCGACGGCGACGAAAATGACCAGGTGGCCAATGCGACGGAGGGAGGACAGCTGTTCGTCTACGCGGGATTTGTTCCCGACTTCCAGCACCATGATGCGGCTTCTGCCGACGACTCGCAGCAGGATGTGCTGGATTACCTCAACAACCAGCAGGCGAAAAATGCGCCGCCTGGCGCCGAGGATCCATACAAGTTTCCCCACGTCTCGGCGCTCGATGTTTTCAATAACGATCCCACCGCGATCGCCAGGCTGGCCCACCACATCGTGCTGATCGGCGGACATCGCCACGCGGTTTGTATTCCCGATCCGCCGAATCCGTGCAAACCAGGCAGCGATTGGCTGGACTATCACGCCGGCCCCACCGGACCCATGGTGGGGATGTACATTCATGCCAATTACATCAAGGCGCTGCTCGAACGCCGTTACCAGTTGCCCTATCCCCGCTGGAAGGGAGTGGCCATCGATGTCGCAATCGCGCTCTTTGTGATTGCCATCGAGCTGCTATGGGTTGAGCATTGGTGGCAGCGCGTGTTTCTCCTGATTATCGGCGTCGCGGTCCTGGTGCTGGCTTACCGGGCGCTTTCGCCGCTGCCCCACGGACGTTGGATCGCGATCGCCACCGACTTGGTGCTGGCTGCTTTGATCATCCTGTTCACATTGCGGGCGCAGCAGCGTCATCGAGGAGTGGTCGTGCTGCTCCTGGCCACTCTGACGGTCGCGCTCATCTATGTGGCGCAGACCATGCGCGGTTATGCCATCGATGTCTTGGCCGTGCTGATCATTGTTTTCCTGCACCATTTGTATGATTATTGGCGGGAAAAGAAACTCGAATGGAAGGAGCTTACCGGCAAGGGCCATGCCTAGAACTTTGTTACAGCGCGCACCCGTTCTGCTGGCTGCAATATGCCTGGCAGCTTCCATGCCCTCGACCTCGTTCGCTCAGCAGACGCAAGGCCAGCAGCAAACCGCGGACCGGCAAAAGAAGAAGTCCGGCGGTTCGCCATCGGCAAAGGCGACGACCAAGACTCCTCCCGCTCCGGCCAAGGATGCCGACAACCTCAAGCCGGAGCGCATGTCGACCCGCGGTCTGCACAAAGGCGGGAACGACGCGAGCAACAAATCGGGCAAACAAGGTGGAGAATCAGGGAAGAAATCCGGCTCGGCCGCAAAGCAGGATTCACAGAAATAGCGCGCTCTTCGGTACCTAGTTGCAAACTCTGTAGATCTGTTCGAAATCATCCCGTTCAGAAACCCATATAAGAATCGGTGGCTTGCGGATCAATATTGCACGACGAAAGAACACGGCGAGGGGTGAAGCGCCTCATCGCTCGGGTATGCGTTTGCGAAACGGAGAGTCGGGACGTTGAATACAGATCGCAGCATGTTCGTGTTCTTCGCTGGTGAGGTCATCCGCCATCTTCACGCGCACCGTGGCGTAGCACCACATGCAGATGCTTTCTGTGCCTGATCGACGGGTGAATTCGGTCTCTGGTTTGGACGGGGTGCTCATGGCGGCTCCTCTCAAGCAAGAGGAGCCAGCCGCTCGGTTCTAGCCCGGTTTAGACGGCTCTTGTCTGTCTTGGGCGGATTCTAGTTCCCAGCGAGCGGTCCATGAGACGCCATTTCGTGCCGAGCGAAAAATTGTCCCACTATTCCGACATTTATCGCGATCCCCCGTCATCGTTCACCAAGGACTATTTGGGCTTGTGAAGGGGGGATAGTTTTCGGATTTGTTTATGTCAGACGGACGAAGCTGCAGCCGGTCGAAGATGACCGGGCTGATGGAAGAATCTCAACTAAGCGCTTGCGTTTCGAACTGCGCCGGGCATTCCGAAGGGCCTCTGCAACCCCTCAGAGCCTCTGTATAATTGTCGTACGCGCCCGTAGCTCAGCTGGATAGAGCGGATGCCTCCGGAGCATCAGGTCGGGAGTTCGAATCTCTCCGGGCGCGCCAGACCACTTAACTGCCAGGACTGCCGCCAGACACCAATCCCGATCCAGCCAACGGCAGTTGATTATCAAGCGTTTACTGGTTGCGGCGATCCGCCGTCGTTGCCCCATCGGCAATCAGGACGACACCGGCGTAGACTGAATGCCCATCCCAAGGACGAACACGTTTGCAGTTGGGTTGGTCGGGTTCACTACCACTGCAGGCAGGGATTGGCTGCTGCCGGTATTGCTGGTGATCAGGTGCTCGACCAGAGGGTTTGTGACTCCGGTATTGTCCGCCGTAAAGCCCGTTCCCGGGGTCAGGTTGTTCCCAGGCGGGTTCCCCGCGCTGCCTGGAAAGGTACCATTGGCGTCGGTGGCAATGCCAACAGCGTACAGCGCGTCGCCGGGGCTGAGCCCGATAACAGGCGTCTGGACCTTGGTCATAGCAGAAACCTGAACAGTTTGCGGACTGTAGGTTGGGGCGCTTGCATCCACCGTGTTGTACGCCGAGAGGCTGATGCTCCAGGGACTAACCGAATTCAGCTTCACCTGGAGCGTGAATTCCTTAGCGCCGACAGGGTTCATCGCCGTGAAGACCTGGATATCCGCTATTACGAGAGGAACCGCGCTGCTTCCGATCTGCCATTTGTAGGGTCCAGCCGCAGACGTTAAGTCCGGCGTGAACTTCGGCGGATTTCCCTTCCACTGAAGCGTGACTATGATCAGTTCGCCCCCTTGCAACCCGCTCAAGGACGCAGGGAAGGTAATTGTATCGGCGCCGTTATTTGGAGTAGCAGCCTCAATGTAAACGTTGGTGTTGACGTAGCCGACCTGGTTTGGGTTTGGTGGCACATAAGT
>JASHXK010000027.1 GCA_030043575.1 Terriglobales bacterium | reverse complement strand
GCAGTCCTTGCAGGCGACCATCACCAGTCAGGTAGGATTCCTGCTCTCGCGCCGAGCCTTCGCAGACTTCAAGAAGCGTCTGGACTACTCCGAATATGGCGGCGCGCCGCTGTTGGGTATCAAAGGCGTATGTATTGTGAGTCACGGCTCGTCCAACGCCAACGCCATCAAGAATGCAATTCGCGTGGCAATGGAATACGCCAACAGTAAGCTGAATCACACCATCGAAGAGCGCATCGCCCAGGCCAGCCGCAATCTGAGTCACCATAACGACCCCCCGCCGACGGATCCCCCACCCATGGGTACAGGCCTGGTGTAGCTCCTCGCAATTCTTGCTATAGCTTTCCGCGATTTTCCGTCATATACTTTTCGGCCCACAGGAGTCTCATGAGGCCGGCAGTCGCCAGCAAGCTTTCGGCTGCACCTCACTTCCGAGGTGCGCAAATCCTGCTGCCTAGCCTCGTTCTGTTGCTTGCGACCCTGGTCGCGTACTACCCCGTCCACTACCATCCGTTCTTCACTCAAGATGACCCGGCCTACATAACAAGGAATTCCCGTGTCCTCGGTCCGCTGAATTGGGAAAACACTAGGTGGGCATTCACGCATGAGTACTGCCTGAACTACGATCCGATCACCTTTCTTGCGCACAGCATCAACGTGCGCATGTTTCAGTTGGATCCCACACACCACCATGACGTAAATATTGCTTTCCACGCCTTGAACGCTGTCCTGCTCTTCTGGTTGTTGAAACGATGCACAGGATATGTTGGCCGAAGCTTCATGGTGGCGGCTCTTTTTGCCTTGCATCCCATCAATGTGGAGAACGTGGCCTGGATCGCGGAGCTGAAGACTCTGCTGAGCACCACGTTTTTCTTTCTGGCGCTTGCGGCTTATTGGAACTATGCCGTAAGGCCAAACCGCTGGCGAATGGCCGTGGTCGGATTGCTGTACGTGATAGGCATATTGGCTAAGCCACAGGTCATCACTCTGCCATTTGTTTTGCTGCTATGGGATTACTGGCCCCTGCACCGAATGCTCGCGGGCGCTCCTGACGCCTTGCGTGGTACGGCGACGACCGAAACTCCGACGGCACGCTCCATTCCGGCGCTGATCCAGGAGAAAGCTCCCTTGTTCCTGATTGCCGCGCTGGATGCGGTAATCACGCTATTGAGCGAGCACAAGGCCGCGCCTCGGGATTGGCCCTACACCTTCTCCATCCGATTAGGTAATGCCATCCTGTCCTACTCCCTCTATATCGGTAAGGCCTTCTGGCCCGCTCACCTGAGCTACCTGTATCCGCATCCCGGCTACGCGCTCCGTTGGCGACTGGTCTGGGCGTCGCTCTGCCTGCTGCTCGCGATAACCGCGCTTGTGATTACACAGAGGCGGCGGCGCTTTCTCGCGGTCGGTTGGTTCTGGTTTCTCGGAACCATGGTGCCAATGATCGGCCTGGTGCAGATCGACCTTCCTGCCTACGCGGATCGCTGGGCCTATACCTGTTTCGTTGGAATCTATCTCGTGGTGTGCTGGAGTGCGACGGAATGGGCGCAAGGCCGCCATCTGCGAACGCTGTCGGTGCGGGCGGCGGGCGTACTGGCGCTGATTGCGCTAGCGCTTCTGACGCGACATCAGATCGGCTTTTGGAAGGATGACCTGACGGTTTGGTCACATTCCGTGGAGGTGAACCACCGCAACTGGCGGGCCGATATGGTGGTCGGAAACATACTCGAACTGCATGGCCACCACGACGATGCCCTGCGGCACTTGTACCGGGCCGCGGAAGATGCGCCTGATGACGCCGAGGTCAATCTAGGCATTGCGATCGCCGAGCATCAGCGTAGCAATCTGGAACAGGCCATTCCCCACTACCAAAAATTTCTCGCGCTCTCCAACAACCGCGACCTCAAGGCTCAGATATGGGCGAATCTGGGACACGCGTACGGCGATATGAATGATCTGGAGCACGCGGCCGAATGCTACCGGACATCAATTCGGCTGCGCACTCAGCCGGGCCCGGCTTCGCCTCCTGGCCCGGTTATTCACTGGAGCGGGCAATGGTGGCGCGACATCGGCCCTTATCTCCGCTATGTCTGGCTATCGCACTAACCTCACCACCACGCAGCATTGAACAACGACCCGGCAATGACCAATCCGCTCACCGAGTGGCCGCAACCTGGACCGGCTGCGCCCGATAACGCCACGCCCAGCCCCCCGTTCCAGCCAACAGCAACAGAGAGACGATCGAGATCCAGATACCTGCAAGTTCCGCTCTCACCCTGGGTAGCTCGAGCACCAGGTTATAGCTTCCCGGTGGAACGTCTACCTGCATAAGACCATCCCCTGACGGACGAATGGCAAGCCGGCCGTCGGTTCCCACGATACGCGCTTGCCATCCTGCGTAGTAGAAGTGATTGACCGTGAGCACCGCATCGCGCAGCGCTTCGACCTTGAGTATTACCCGCCGCGGCTGCCAGCTTTCTACCTTCACGGCTCCCGAGTTGCGATGGTCACCTGCCTCCAGTTGTACCGCTTGCGGAGGGTGACTTGCAGTAAACCAGTCGAAGCTTGCAGCGTCCGACAGGGCCTTGGCGTTCCCCGGCCTTGGCCACATCTCCGGGGGATCCATCTGTGTGCGCCACAACGGCTTGTACATCTGTACACGTTCCGGATTACCAACTCCCCGAGTAGAAAAATTCCACCGGGAAGCGTAAATATCGACGGCTAGCCAGGCCACGAGCGTCAAGCACAAGAAACCGGTGAACAGCCGCACCCGTGGCTGCAGCAGGTGGCGATAAGCCAGAGGCACCAGTGCCGCCAGGCATACAACCAGCATGGTATTCAAGCGGAACGGGAACTGGAGAAACTTCATGAAGCCAAGAAGCTTCCACAGAAACGAACTCAGGCTGGTCATGAAAAAGAGGCACAACAACGCTAGGGATGCCCAGAAAAGGGCCATACTGCGGGTTCGGCTCATGGCATCACAGCGTCGGTTTACCGCGAACAATGCAACAATCACGAGCAACGTTGACAGGGTGACCGCGAGCATCCGCACCTTGAAAGGAAAGTCCCAACTCGTTCCGGGAAGAGTTTTCACATCTGCGCCGAGGGCATAACGCAACATCTCCGACAATTGTTCGCGGTCTTGAACCAGCCATTCGTTACGGTAGTCCAAGCGGCCAGCTCGATATGCCTCCGTATCGGCCCTACCCTGATCTACGACCGCCGGAAGCAGATATGTCGCGCTCAGTCCCACACCAAGTAGCAGCGCAGCAGTCATGAGCGTTGTATTGCGAAGCCGTTTCTTCTTTTCACTGAAGCAGAACACGAAGCTCACGGGAACAGGAGCGAAACAGAGCGCCACCGTAGGATGCGACAGAACGGCCAGCGCGTAGCTGATTGCCGCTCCGGAAACTGCCCACTTCGAGCCTTGGATCAACCTTTGGGACGATAACAGGATCAGCGGGAACCAAACAAAGACCCAAAACTCGGCTGATGCACCTCGCATATAGACCTCGACTGCGAGATGGTATGGTGCAGTTACATAAGCAACAGACCCGACCAGCGCCGCCGTGGCATCGCCGAATGACAGCAGCCACACATACGCCGTGATACCCGACAGGATCTCGCCAAGAACAACGGCATATCCCGCTGCCAGCCAGCCGCCCGGGTCGTGCGCCCCCAACCATGGCCAGAACAGGCTGGAGACAAAGCTGGTGAGCGGCGGATAGAAGAAGCCCGAAGGTCCTCCAAAGCCGCCATTCACGTTGGTAAACCACCTTGGAAATAAGTCTCCGTGCCAGAATTGCGTGGCAAACTGCTTTGCCCAGCGCGCGTGGTGATAGCCATCGTGAGAGAGATCGGGGATGCCGTAAATCAGCAGCGGCCATGTGAGCAGCAGAGATAGAGCGACAATACAGGCAATGTGCAGCGTCAGTACGTGAAGGCGCCTGGGCGTCGGCAAGCGAGAACTCGCTGAAGGCTGAAGATGCGAACCAGTCTCCGTGACCATAGGCTGGACGGCCCCGGCGTGCCTGGACCTTTATCGCGGGGAGCGTTCGGCGGCATCATACGTCAGTTGCTCGGTTCCATAAAGGAGTATGTACGATTGCTCTGCCCGGCGCAGCGGCCAAGTCCGGCGAGAAATCAGCACACACCACATCGCAACCCTCGTGTGTAACAATATGCATTCCAATTGAACCGGCACGATGACCATTCATTCTTCCCTCGCTTTCCTGTTTCCCGGACAAGGTTCACAGTCAGTCGGCATGGGCAAGGAGCTTGCCGCCCTGTATCCGGTGGCGCGTGAAACCTTCGACGAAGCTGATGCGGCGCTTGGCTACAAGCTCTCGCAACTGTGCTTTGAAGGTCCGGAAGATCAACTGAAGCTTACCGAGATTACGCAGCCGGCGATTCTGACTGTTTCAGTGGCCGCGTGGCGAGTGTTGCAGTCGCAGGGCATCGTGCCGACGTATGTTGCGGGCCACAGCCTGGGTGAGTACTCGGCGCACGTGGCTGCGGGAACGTTTGCATTCGCCGATGCGGTGCGAACCGTCCGCAACCGCGGTAAATACATGCAGGAAGCTGTGCCTGTCGGCGTGGGCGCGATGGCAGCAGTTCTGGTTCTGGCAGCGGACAAGCTCCAACTGGTATGCGCGGAAGCGGCGCAAGGCGAGATTTGCTGTGCGGCCAATCTCAACTCTCCGGATCAGACGGTGATTTCCGGCAGCAAGGCAGCTGTGGAGCGCGCGGCAGAGCTGGCAAAAAAGCAGGGTGCGAAGCGTGCCATCATGCTGCCGGTCAGCGCTCCCTTCCATTGCGCGCTGATGCAGCCGGCACAGGATCGTCTCGCAGCCGACCTCGCGGCACTGACTTTCCACAATCCCGAGATTCCGGTGATGTGCAACGTTGACGCAACTCTAGTCACGACCGCCGAGCAAGGGCGCGATGCCCTCATTCGCCAGGTCACGGGCGCGGTGCAATGGGACAAATCGATACGCGGTCTGATAGAGCTCGGGGTGCAGAACTTCGTCGAGGTCGGACCAGGAAAGGTCTTGTGCGGGTTGCTGAAGCAAATCGACAAGTCGCGTAGCTGCTTCAATGTCGAGGATGAAGCTTCATTGCAGAAGACGATAAGCCACTTAAGTCCTGCCTCGCCTAAACCCGACTGAAATAATTGGGCTACACCGCATCCAAAGCCGATGTTTGACCACTCGCTCCAAACACGCTAAAATTCTATGGTTTGCCTGTACTACCAGCTCCCGTCAGGGACGCCCGCAGCCATGACATTCCTTCCTGGCTGGGGAAGTGCAAGCGCACAAAGAGTTTAGAGCCGTCCGCGCCGCTGCGGTGCGTGACCAGGTTGGTTGGAGGATAGCTATGTACGCGGTCATCC
>JASHXK010000277.1 GCA_030043575.1 Terriglobales bacterium | reverse complement strand
ATTGCGCTATCTTGACTGCTTTTGTCGCCACTTGTCGTTTCAAATTATTTTTGTTTGTAGTACACTCCCCGCGTTCTTTTTTCATGCTGTTCCGTCCTGTTACAGCACTCATTAAGCAAGATCGGATTCCTTGCGGTCCTGGTCGGGCGTATCGTTTCGTCTGATGGCTGCCGGGGTTTTCAGAGTGATTTCAATTGGAGTGGAGAATCCCATGCAACGGTTGCGTCGCTGCTTACCTTTGTTCGCCCTAATGCTCGCCGCCTTATCTGTAACCCATGCCCAAACGCCCTTACGACTTAAGAATGTGACGCCGTGCCGCTTGGTGGACACGCGGCAACAAAACAGTGGCCATGGCTTCCAGGGTACGATGACCTTCAACCTCCAGAGCTCGGCGGCGTCGGGAGGGGCGTATGGCACCTGTACGCCCTTCAGTTTGACCTCTGCCCAGGCTTATTCCCTGAACGTGACGCTGGTGCCTGTCAGCGGGCCAGTGGGTTACCTGACCATCTGGCCGACGGGAGAATCGCAGCCCCTGGTGTCGTTGATGAATTCCGATGGACGGGTCAAGGCCAACGCTGCCATCGTTCCGGCGGGCACACCGAACGGTGAGGTGAATGTCTTCGTTACCAATACGACCAACGTGCTCATCGACATTGACGCTTATTTTGATGGCGCGAGCGACACCACTGCTCTCGCCTTCTTCCCGTTGACGCCTTGCCGCATTGTCGATACGCGAGGTGGAGACGGAGGATTACTGCCAGCTGGGCAAACAAGGAGTTACACCATACCGCCCAGTTGCAGCGTGCCCAGCAACGCGCAGGCGTACTCCTTCAACGTAACCGTTCTTCCGTCGGCTGGCGGGCTCGACTACCTGACGGTATGGCCTGAGGGAGAGACGATGCCTGTGGTTTCCACCCTGAATGCCGGTACTTCCGACCCGGCGGTGGCGAATGCCGTGATCGTACCGGCGGGATCCAGTAATGGAACTTCTTTCTACCCTCACAACAACAGCACCAACCTGCTGCTCGACGTCAACGGCTACTTCGCGCCGGCCAATTCCGCTTCCAACCCGCTGTCGCTGTTTACCCTCACGCCCTGCCGCCTTCTGGATACCCGCAGCGGTATTGGCCTGTTTAACGGCACGATTCCGGTGGGCATCGTGGGTGGTCCATGCGGAGTACCCGGGGCTAGTCCAGAGGGCTTTGTCCTGAACGCAACAGTTGTGCCAGGCACTCCCCCCGCGGGATACCTGACCTTGTGGCCGGAAGGAGAAACGCAACCCGTGGTCTCGACGCTGAACGCTTACGATGGCGCGATCACGTCCAACATGGCGATCGTGCCGGCGGGAAGCGGCAACGATTCGATTAACGCCTTCGCCGACAACAGTAATCCGGCGGCAACCACCCAGTTGATCCTTGACATCTCCAGCTACTTCGGACCCATTCCAGGGGTTAGTGTACTGAGCACAACTCTGCCGGATGGAACTCAGACCTTCGGCTACAGCTATCAACTGGTGGCGACGGGTGGTCTTGCTCCCTACACATGGAGCGTTACCTCAGGTAGCCCACCTCCGGGCATAACTCTAGCTTCGAACGGACTGCTTTCCGGCACGGCAAGCACCGCCGGCACCTATACCTTCTCGGTGAAGGCAACCGACTCGGCGGGAAACAACTCATCCCCTGCGGCCCTCTCGTTAACCATCAACACCTCGGCCGGCACGCCGAATATCACCAGCCCCGGTCAGTTCAATGGCACGCTCAACACACCATTCAACGTGCTGCTGACGGCCAATGGCGGGTTCACGCCGTACACCTGGAGCGTGGTGACGGGCAGCTTGCCATCGGGTCTCAGCCTGAACGCAAGCACCGGCCTGATCTCCGGCGTACCAGGTGCCACAGGTCTAACCAACCTGGTGGTGCAGGTTGAGGACTCGCAGAACAATACATCCCGGCAGGATCTCGTGGTCGTGGTGAATACCGGCGCCGCCAACGGTACACTGAACGGGATGTACGCCGGCTCGTTCCGAGGGTGGATGAATAACGGCGAATTCTTCGTCGCCGCATTCAGCCTCACTGCCGATGGCAATGGGAATATTACCGGAGGCGAGCTGGACACCAACAACCCCAGCGCCGGATTTCAGCACGTCACGATCACCAGCGGAACGTACTCCATCGATGCCAATGGACTGGGCCAGATCAACTGGACCTTAAGCGGCGGCGCCGGAAATGTGAGTGTCCTGGTGTCGACCGGCGCTGCCGAAGGCATGCGAATCATCGGCTATACCCTGAGCGGCTCGCAGTCTTGGGGTGCGGGAGCGCTGCGTCAGCAAAACCCGACGACCTTCAATGATACCGCGCAGGCAGGCACCTGGGTCTTTGGCTATCAAGGCTTCGACAGCATGCTCCGGCCGCTTTCCGGAGATGGGGTGTTTACGGTGACTTCCAATGGCAATGTTACCGGCGCCGAAGACATCAACGACGACGGCACCCATAGCCAAACTACCTTTACCGGGATGACCACCAGCAGTTTCGATCCCAATGGGCGTGTCACCCTACAGTACGACGTCGTGGGCGTCGGGACAGTTCATCTAGCCGTGTATGCCATCACGGCGAGTGAAACGGTTGCCATTGAAATCGACAGCGGAGGCGCGCTCTACGTAATCAACTCTCTGCGGCAAAGCGGAGGCTCGTTTGGCCAGGGCAGCTTCAATGGCAGCGCGGTTGGCCTGGGCAGTAGGATCCACGATGGTGACCAGAACCAGGCCCTCGTTGTGCTGGCCGCCTCGAGCGGCAATGGGAATATTAGCTTCACAGAAGACATAAACAGCGGCGGTGTCATTACATTGAATGATTTGGGCACCGGTACATACCAGATTACCTCGAATGGCAGAGCCGATATCACCTTCACGGATGAGTCGCAAGTTATCTGCTATTTGGTCGCAACGAACGAGGCCTTCTGCATCAATGCTATCCCTGCTCCGGGCAGTAATGATCACGGGGCACAAGTAATCTTTCTCGAGCCGCAGGTGATTCCATCGGGAGGGTTCAGCGCTGCTTCGTTCTCGGGACAATACCTGGGCGGCTCGCTGCCCCAGTACTACAGCACGGAGACGGGGGTCTACACGCAAGTGGATACCAACGTCTCCAGCGGCGCCAATACCTTTCAGTCGACGTATTCGCAGTGCGGCGTAAGCTCTTGCCCGAACCTGAACCAGACACTCAGCGCAACTTATAACAACATTAACGAGAATACCGGCGCTTTCGAGATCTCGGAAAGCGGCAATCCCGTCTACGCCGGATTTATGGTCTCGACGAACAAGGTCGAGTACATTACGGCAGGGTCCGGCTCCATTCCTGTAGCGTTGATCGAGGTTACCTCGTCCGCGCCGTGAGCCACTGATTCGCGAAATACTTCGGCCCGCCGGCAACGGCGGGCTTTTTCCTTTTGCGACCGCGTCATTGCTGCGGATTCTCGCTGTTGAACCTTCTGAGTAAACACTTTTTGTAGGGTTGGCCCGCCCGGAAGGCCTCTATGAGTTGTGGCAAGTCGCTGAATCAGAGCTTAGCCACAAAATTCCTCAATTTCCTCTTGACATGCAATGGTTTAGGAGTAGGATACGTCCTAAGTGGGATGAAGTGGGATGTAGTGGTACACACCACCTGATTCTAAGGCATGCGACTGACGCCCAATGGTTTCGCCGGCTCGACGGACTTTGCGCCAGATGATGCGTGCCTCATTGACTGGGCAGTTTTGACCTCCTTGGTGAAGTTGGCAGTTCAGGCCGAGCGCTATGTTTCGCGGCAATCATTTAACCCGGCTCGACGACAAAGGGCGCCTCAAGGTGCCCGCGGAATTCAAGCGCGAAATCGACGAGAACTACAGTGCGCAATTCTACATCACGAGCTGGGATGGCAAGAGTGCCAAAGTTTATCCCATGCAGGCCTGGGAAGAAATCGAACGCAAGCTGGCCGCACTGCCCGAAATGCACAAGACCAAGCAGAAGTTTCTGGAGCGTACCAGCTACTACGGGCAGGTGGTGGAATTCGATGGGCAGGGCCGGCTGCTGATGCCGCAGATCCTGCGCGAGACCGCCAACTTGAAGGGCGAGGTCGCGGTGATGGGCAACTTGAAGCATCTCGTGGTTCGCAATGCCGACGAGTTGCGCAAGTCGATTGCGGAACCCTTCACCGAGGATGACGAGACGACCCTGAGCGGGCTGGGGATTTAAAGGATCGCTTGCACCACGGAAGCACGGAGTGCACGGAAGAGAAAACAGTGCCGAAGGCACGGCATAACTTAGCCCAGGACGTAGCCGAAGGCGGAGTCCTGGGTTGGAAGCGCAACGAATTCGGAGTCCCGTAGGGACGGCATACGAATCACGAATTCCGGCTCTTCAGATACGCACAGCGCCCCTGGGCGCGGACATGGCGAAAACGAATTTGGCCATGTCTCGGTTCTTTTAAAACCAGCGATCGAATTCCTGGCCGTACGGCGCGGCGGGACCTACATCGATTTGACCATCGGCTTAGGCGGCCACAGTTGGGAAATCGCAAAACGCCTCGGCCGACAGGGTCATTTGATTGGCTTCGATAAGGACCCGGCAGCCTTGCAACGCGCGCGTGAGCGGCTGACGAAGCCGCCGGCGGAGTTGGCGAGTGACTGGCCGAAGATCGAGCTAGTGCACACCTCGTTCGCCGAACTGGCGCAGCATGCGGCGGCGGCATCCGTCGACGGATTGCTTGCCGACCTCGGCGTCAGCTCGATGCAACTCGAGAACGCGGCGCGCGGATTTAGTTTTCAGGCAGACGGCCCCTTGGATATGCGGATGAATCCGCACTCCGGGCTGACTGCCGAACAAGTGGTAAACCGCTTCGACGAGCGCGAACTCGCCGATGCGATTTACGAATTCGGTGAGGAAAGGAGGTCGCGGAGAATCGCCAGAGCCATTGCTCGGGCGCGGCCGATTTACACCACCGCACATCTTGCGGATGTGATTTCGGCCGCGGCCCGGCCAATGAACCAGGCTGAGCGGCGCATTCATCCGGCGACACGTACTTTCCAGGCAATCCGGATTCTGGTGAACCGTGAACTCGAAGATGTACGCGAGCTGCTGAGCAGGGATGTGGCGTCGCGAGTCCTGAAGGCGTGCGGCAGGTTAGTCATCATCAGCTTCCACTCGCTGGAAGATCGCATTGTGAAAGACGCGTTACGAGATGGAGCCCGTGACGGGCTGTATCGCCTGCTGACGAAGAAGCCGGTGGTCGCCGAGGAAGAGGAAATCGAGCGCAATCCGCGCTCGCGCAGCGCGAAACTGCGTGCAGCAGAAAGGACTTAGGGAGAGGCGACTCCCACAAAGTGGTAATCCACAGGGGTTGCGGAAAAGCTGTGAAAAATGTGGATAACTCGAAAATCGAAACGGGCCGATACGTATATCTGACATTGTAGTAGTTGGCTATCGACATCTGACAATGTAGTACTTCGAACGAGGGGCGAGTCAGCATCGTTCGCAGGAGAAAGCGATGGCAGCTGGAGTTCTTTATCCGACCCTGGGGCAAGCGGAGTGGGGCGAGCCGGCGGCGGTGCAGCCTCGCGGCATGTTTATCGGCACGCCGGAAATCTACTTCGCCAAGCGCATCGACAATTCACGAGTTATTAAAATTACCGATCCCAAGCGGCGCCGCGAGATGACGACCTTCGGGATCACGCTCGCCGTGCTGTTTCTGCTGGCCATGGTTTATCTCTGGCAGCATTTCAGCGCCATCGAATATGGCTACAAGATTGAGCAGCTCAAGGCCGAGCGCGACACGATTGCGGAAACCAATCGCGCCCTGAGTTTGGAAGAAGCTTCGTTAAAGGATCCGGCGCGAATCGAGCGTCTGGCGCATGAACTTGGCATGCAGCGGCCGGTTGATGGTCAATGGCAGCCGATGGACAACGCCTCTACCGATCAGGCCACGCCGGTGATGGCCAAGGCGAACACGATCATGGTGATTTCGGGCATGCAATAGAGGCAGGACGGTTATCTTCGCGGAGGCGATTCCGGCCGAGAGTTCAACAACGAAGCCAATACTGCAGATTCCATCGGCGGTCCGCGCAACGGACCGCCTTCTGCACCTAAACGGAGCAAGCGGGGTATGCGGGCGAGCGCACCCAGGACGCCAACCAAACGGCTCTACATCTTCGCTGCTCTGCTTTTTCTCTGGATCTTAGC
>JASHXK010000276.1 GCA_030043575.1 Terriglobales bacterium | reverse complement strand
GGGCAGTATGCGAGAGAGGCAAAGCTTTTTGAATACTTTTGAATCAGCCTTCACGGAAAATTCTAGCGGACGATCATTGACGATACCCGCTGGCGACTGTGGCTTTGAGCCCTAGAAACCGAAACCCGGCCGCTAGACCGGGTTCCTCAACTTTCGATTCTAATTAAATTATAGCTTATTGAGCAGGGATCTTTGCGTGTTTTGCCAACTTTATATATTGACATGTAAAACTTACATTCAAGCCAAGAATGGCTCTAAGGTGCCAACTGGTTCCGAATTGGAACTCACTAAGCGGCTCCGCGCTCCGAGCTGATCGCGTACGCCATGCTCGCCGCAGCGGCAAGGCAGGCAAAGACCAACAACTCCAGCCGCAGCGAGCTGGTGACGATACCGTGCGGATGCACCGGGAACGGCACCGTCGCCAGCATGATCAGCAGATGCGCTGGCGCAAGAACGAGCAGCGTGATGTCGAGCACCAGACTTCGCGCGTGGTCGACGAGGAAGCCCGTCGCTAGGAAGACGAACGGTGTCAGGTAGGCGACCATGCGCTCGGTGTCATCAGCCATGACAACCGCGATGCAGGTGCCGGCGACGGCCCACGCCAGCGCGCGCCAGATCAGCGGCCGCCATTGCCGCGGGGTGAAGAGCATCCCCACCGGCAGCACCAGCCACAGATAGCTCCACGACACCGCCATACTCTCCCAGAAACGCACGGTGGTGAACTTGGGTAGCTCGTGATATTGCGCGTAGAAGTGCGCGACGTCCTGCTCGGGTGTGCGAAGCAGAATGCGCGGCAGCAGGTAGGCCACGGCGGTCAGCGCGATGGGCACGATGGCGCGCTTCCAGCGCTTCGGCGTGAAGATGGCCGGGGTGAGAAACATCACCGACTCGCGTCCCAGCGTGCCCAGCACTGAGGCGATGGTGAAGATCGTGTCGCGCTTACGCACCAGCGCCCACAGCATGACGAACATGGCCAGCAGTCCCCAGCCATCGGCCAGCAGCGGATTCCAGTAGTTGAAGGCGTGGGTGCGGGCGCAGAAGACCGAAAGCAGCGCGATCAGCGAGCCGCGCCAGGAAATGCCCAGCGTGTCGGCGATCATCTGCGCGACCACGTAGGTGAGCCCCAGGCAAACGAAGGTCACGATGCGGAAGCCCAGCTCAGCCGGCACCGGCAACGTGGAGACGATCAGCGGCACCAGGAAGCGGTAGCGAAACGGTGCCGGCCCGGCCATGGTGCCGTGCTGCGCCATCTCGATGTATTCGGCGCTGCCGCCGGTGGGAATGTTCATTAGCCGCTCGATTGGTCCGCCGGAGTGGCGCGTGAGGATGAGTTGCGAGCCGAGCAATACCAGCAGCGCCGCGATGACTGCGTACAGAAATAATCTGCGGAGTGCGGGTCGAGCGAGCGCGCCGGAAGGAGGCTTGGCCGTCAGCTCTGCACTGAGGTGAGACATGCGATGACGGCGGATTGTAACTCCGCAGTTAGTGCGGCGCAAGGCTAGGCTCAGGTGGTCCTGACGAACTCGGCCAGTACGCCGTGCTGCGCCATCGCGATGTGTTCAGCGCTGCCGCCCGCGTGAATATTGATCAGCCGCTCCGCCGAGCCGCCCCGAGCTGCGCGTCAAAACCCGGGTAGTGGGTCAGTTTGGATCGAGACTGACCCACTACCAAAACCCGCGTAGACAATACTGTGCGGTCGAGACCGTGGTACGCTCACCCGATAGTCCAATGAGCGTATCGACCCTTTCCGAAGCCGAAACTGGAACCATAGCCCAGCGCCCGAACGGGGGAAACTGGGCCTTTGCCGCGGCAGGTGCGTTGGCGCTGTTCTATCTCGCAACCAGCCTTCTCATCGCCAACCATCGGTTGTTCTGGTACGACGAGATCCTTAGCGTGACCTACAGCCGGTTGCCGACGGTGGTCAGCATATGGAAGGCCCTGACGCAAGGGGTCGACGGAATGCCACCAACCTACGACATACTTGTCCGGCTGTTTAAAGGCTTGCCGTTCAAGCCCGAAATCTCTGCGCGGCTACCCTCTCTAATCGGCATGATCGTGGGCATGCTGGTTACGTTCGATTGCGCGCGCCGGCTGACCGATGGGCTTCATGGAGTGATGGCTCTGGTCGTATTGTGCAGCTCTGTGTTGCCGTATTACGGTTACGAAGCCAGGCCTTACGCTCTCTATTTCATGTTCGCAGCGGTGGCGCTCTGGCTGTGGATTCACGCTGATGGGAGCTGGCATTCTGCCTCGCTTTTTGGCGCTGCCGTTTTCCTCGCCCTTGCGATGCACTACTACGCCGTTCTGTGTCTCGTTCCGTACGCGGTTTGGGAGCTTGTGAATTATGCAAGGCACAGGCCCCTCAACCGGAAGCTGGTGGCGGGTGTAATAGCCGTCCTGGTTGCTTTTGGAGTGTTCTACGGACAGATTTCGGAGCTGCATCGCGGCATGTCCTACCATTTGTACCGGCCCACGTTCGGCGGCTTTTTGGCAACATACGGCGATTTTTTCCCGTATGCGCTACCTGTCCTGTTCGCGATCGCCGTATTCGCGGCACTGACCGTCCCTGGCAGAGAACGAAGCAGCTCAGCCGCCATGCAGGCCCCAGAGCAGCTTTGCTGGTTCTT
>JASHXK010000275.1 GCA_030043575.1 Terriglobales bacterium | reverse complement strand
TGACGGGCTTGTATGCAGATGCGATCGCAGTGATGAATCGCACCGATAAGCCGATCATCGCGGTCGACATTCCGTCCGGCGCCGACTCTGATGCGATGACGCCGCAGCGCGGCGAAGGCATCGTTTACTGCGACGCTATTGTGACCTTCACGGCGCCGCGTCCGGCTCACGTTTTCGGAAACCTCACACGTGGACCTATCGTGGTTGCGCCCATCGGTTCGCCCCCCGAGGCGATTGTCTCCAGCCTGAATCTTGAGGTCACGACCCCACCCGACTTCGCTGCGCTGCTCGCGCCACGGCCGCGCGACAGCAACAAAGGCATTTACGGTCACGCGCTGATTGTTGGCGGTTCGTTCGGCAAATCCGGAGCTGCGGCGATGGCGGGGATGGCGGCGCTTCGCATGGGTGCGGGCCTGAGCACCGTCGCGACTCCTGCACGCGTATT
The DNA here is from genome assembly GCA_030043575.1 of Terriglobales bacterium. Taxonomy (GTDB): domain Bacteria; phylum Acidobacteriota; class Terriglobia; order Terriglobales; family Acidobacteriaceae; genus Bog-257. The sequence continues at coordinate 7,038 of JASHXK010000275.1, read as the reverse complement.
GACCGCCGTGGCATCGTTTGCCGCCGAGATCATGACCGAGCCTTTGGCGGAGACTTCCGCCGGATCGATCGCGTTGGCCGCTGCCGAAACTGGGCGTTTCCTCGATCTCACCAACCCCATGACAGTCGTCGCTATCGGACCAGGAATCGGCCGCAATCCGGAGACAGTGCAGTTCGTCCACGAAGCGGTTCATCAGACGAAGGTCCCGCTGGTGATCGACGCCGATGGGCTGAACGCGTTCGAAGGTCAGACCAATCTGCTCGACGGCCGCAAGCGCCCGGTGGTGCTCACTCCGCATCCCGGTGAGATGTCGCGCCTGGCAGGAATCCCGATCAAGGCCGTTCAGGCCGATCGCCTCAACGTCGCGCGCAGCTTCGCGCGCGAGCATCATCTTGTGCTCGTGCTGAAGGGCGACCGGACCATCGTCGCGCTGCCCGACGGAAGCGCGTGGGTCAACCCGACCGGCAATCCCGGTATGGCCACCGCCGGCACGGGAGACATCCTTACTGGCATGACGGCGGGCGCGATCGCGCAGATGCCTAACGATTACGCGCGTGCTGCCATCGCTGCGGTTTATCTGCATGGATTAGCCGGCGACGTCGCCTGCGAGAAGATGGGCGAGCACTCGCTGGTCGCCACCGATCTGCTCGACGGTCTGCCCGAAGCCTTCCGCCGCGCGACTCATTGGGCAACGGAAGAGATGATCCGCATCGGATGAAGCTATCGCAGAAATGGCCGTGGTCTGCTTTGAAGGGGCACGCCTTTAGGCGTGCCGTCCAGGCTAATTTGAAGTATGGCTTTAGCCCTGCGAAGCTGTCCTTCAGGGCCTGAAGGCCGATTTTTTTTGCGCTTGACGGCACGGCTGAAAGCCGTGCCCCTTCAAGACAAGATACCGCTAGTTTGGAACCGCCTTAGTAATGACCGCCGCCGAATACATCACGCGTTCTGCAGAGGAGACCATTGCGCTTGGCCGCACCCTTGCCCCCACACTGAAGAACCTGCGCATGGTGGTGCTTCGCGGCGACCTTGGGGCCGGCAAGACTACGCTGGTCAAAGGCATTGCCGAAGGCTTGCAGGCCGCTTCGCAGGACGATGTGACCAGTCCCACCTTCACCCTCATTCACGAATACAGAGGGCCAGAGGTCAATCTATTCCACGTCGACCTCTATCGCATCGACGCCCCGCGCGAACTCGATACGCTCGGGCTTGATGAGCTGTTCTCCGAAAATGGCAACCTGGTACTTTTGGAGTGGGGCGAGAAGTTCCAGCGCTTTGAAACCGAATGCGACGCGATGATCTCCATCGAGCGGCGTGGAGACCAGGAACGCAACATTCTTGTGCAGAAGAAGTAATCCTGTTGGGAGCGGCAATTTGCATGCCGCTCCCTATTCAGATTCTTCTTGCTGGGTTGTCACTGTTAGGAGGGTTTCTTCAGGACGCCAGCTGCTGGGGCAAGCTGATGGGACGCTTGGGACCGCGCTTGCGTATCAGCAGCACACGAATGCGCTCCAGCAACTCCATGGGAGCGAGTTCGCCTTTCGGCAGCCAGGCATCCGCAAGATGGTCTTCCGTACAGCAGCTGACGCATCCGGAAAACAGCAGCGCCGGCGTTCCGGGTGATATGGCTTTCAATTGATCGATCAGTTTCGCGCCGCTGAGCTTGGGCATCATCAGGTCGGAGAGCACCAGATCGATGCCGCCATGCTTCATGATTTCAACGGCGCATTCGGGGTCGGAGCAAGGGAGCACGCGATAGCCGCGTGTCTCCAGTAAGACTTTACGAACGGAGAGAGAGCGTTCGTCGTCATCGACGCAGAGAATCGTACGTTTCGGTTTCATTTACCCCCACCGCTTTTCTCTGGAAGTCTGGGCGCACCGCATCCGGACAAACCAGGAAAGCCGGACGCGGGCGGTGTCACCGGGTTATTTTCGTGATACGCCAGAGAGTAGCGCGTTCCGGATAGTACGACCGTCGTGGTCGTTAGACAAGTACTGCGAAGGTCAAATACGCAGAAAATTTTTGGCGGAGCGTCCCGCCGGAAATCGCACCGCGCAAGGTGATCCTCGCTTTGGCGAGTCTTGCGAAAACCGTACTGGATGCGGCTTTTGCAGGCACACAGGATATCCTCAGAAAAGTCACATCGTAACTTCTCCGTTAATCACCTGCACCACGTTACCTCCGACGCGCACATTTGTGATCGTCTCTCCTGATTTCGACGCACGCACGTGAATAAAACTGGGACGCCGCGTCTCCAGTCCCTGCTCAATCAGGCCCTGCGATTCCGGCGCCAGCACACCATGCTTCACCGCCCACGCCGTGCAGCAGCCTGCGGCCGATCCGGTGGCCGGATCTTCGCCGTTGTAGAAGATCATGCGGGCGTGCAGGGTCGCATTGCGATTGACGGTCTCGCGGCAGACAAAGTAGAAGAACGCCGGATTGCCGATGGTCGCCAGATACGGAGCCATCTGGTTCCAGCCGATAGTCAGGTTTTGCAGCGCGGCCAGCGAACGGAACGGCACGATCGTGAATGGCATGCCCGTCGAGACCGTTTGGATGGGAAGGTTCTCGTCCAGCTGCGAAACTGGAACACCCAGCACGCCGGCCACAACGTCATGCGGATGGGTAGCGCCGAATTGCGGTTCGGCCTGCCGCATCTCGCCGAAGAGCAGCCCGTCGCGCTGCTCAAAGCGCACAGGAATCTTGCCGATTTTGAGATCGAGCACGACTTCGTCGGCACTTGATTTCCGCTGCAAGTGCCAGGCTGTGCCCAGCGTGGGATGTCCGGCGAACGGCAGCTCCTCGTTGACAGTGAAAATCCGCACCTTGTGTCCTTCGCTGCGCTCGGTGGCAGCGTCGCGCGGCAGGATGAAGGTGGTCTCGCAGAGGTTGGTCTCGCGCGCCAGCTTCTGCATCTCGTCGTCGCTTAGGCCGCGCGCGTCGTCGAAGACCGCGAGCTGATTGCCTTCCAGCGGTCGCGAGGTGAAAACGTCTAGCTGCACAAAAGCGAATCTACGTGTCGTCATACCGTGGCTCCGAGACCAATGTAGCAGGCTTGGAGTGACCGCCACACGACTGGCGGAGCTTGGCGTGATGGGTGGCAGGGAAATCGGGATGTTTCCGGCGTACCGCCAAGACAGTCGACTTGGGGGTAGTGTCCTAAAGTTAGGACACTACCGACTTGGGCAATAAGAAACCGCTACGGGATATGCTACTATCCTTGAACATATAAGATTGTGTGCTTTTATATCGGGAATTGCACCTTCAGACCAATTTGTCCTACAGTGAGCTTCCTTCAATTTGCCGTCTCGCCTGCGAGGGGTTTTCTTGCGCGGATTTCCAACCCAACCTAGAGGGATTCCGCTCTCGCCTTGAGCAGCGGTTCGAGGAACAACGCGATGGGGCGATTCCAGGCAAGAGTTCCTACCGAGTCTCGTCCCAGTTACGCGCCAAGACGGAAGGCCATCCTGACTGAAATGATCGCCGCCGCGCCACAAACCCTTACCGACGCTCTCAATGCCGCTCCTGCCGCGCGCGAGTTTGTCACCTTTTGGAGCGATGAGGATACGTTTGAGACGGTGACCTTCGGCGACTTTCGTCGACGGGCCTGCCATCAGGCGGCGTTGCTGCGCGAGCATGGGGTTGTGGCCGGGGACCGTGTTGTTCTGATCATGCCGCAAGCCATTCCCCTGATGACCGTTTTCGCGGGAGCAATGATGCTGGACGCGGCGCCTGCCATCCTCGCTTATCCCAACTTCAAGGTTGAACCGGCGAAGTATCGCTCCGGCCTGGCGGGCGTGACCTCCAACCTCAACGCTCGCGTGATCGTCATTGACGAGGATTTCCCGGATGACATGCGGGCCTACGTTGCGTTGGGCGAACAAGCCAGGCTGGTTCGGGTAGGAGACGTCAGCATGGCCTACAGCGACGCCAACTTGCCCGATCGCTGTACGAACGCTGAAAGCATCGCGTTTCTCCAGCATTCGGCGGGAACCACGGGCCTGCAAAAGGGCGTAGCTTTGACGCATGCGGTCGTGCTGCGACAGCTCGAATATCTGAGGCAGGCGCTGCAAATCGACGGCTCTGTGGACCGGGTCTATAGCTGGCTGCCGCTTTACCACGACATGGGGTTGATCGCCTGCTTCATGCTGCCGCTGGCTTGCCATATGCCAGTCGTCATGCAGTCGCCTCTGAACTGGGTGATGTATCCGGAAACCATGCTGCAGATCATGAGTCAGTACCGCTGCACGCTGGCATGGCTGCCAAATTTCACCTTTCAGTTCGTGCCCCGGCGGACCGCGCCGGCGCGCTGGAAGCAATACGATCTGTCCTCGGTGCGCGCGCTGATCAATTGCTCGGAACCGGTTCGCGCCGCCAGCATGGACGAGTTCTATCGTGCCTTCGCGCCCACGGGATTAAGGCGAGAGGCCCTGCAATCGTCGTACGCCATGGCGGAAAACGTTTTTGCCGTGACCCAATCCGGCATCAAGGGACGCAGCGGACCGGCGCGCATATGGGCGGATGCGACGCGCTTCCGCAGCGAACATCGCGTCGTGCCGGTCTCCGAGCAATCGCCCGGGGCGATGTCCTTCGTTTCCTCCGGACAACTCCTGCCCGGAAACCAGGTGCGAATCGTCTCGTCCTCCGGTGAGGTTGTTCCTGACGGCACTGTGGGAGAAATCCTGATTAAGAGCGACTGCCTTTTCAGCGGCTACTACAACCGTCCGGACCTGACTGCGGCGGCGATCATAGACGGCTGGTATCACAGCGGCGATCTGGGTTTTAGCCTCGATGGCGAGCTGTATGTGGTTGGGCGAAAGAAGGACCTGATCATCGTGGGCGGCGAGAACATCTACCCCCAGGATCTGGAGGAGATCGTCGCCAGCCATCCGGCCATTCACGACGGTCGCGCAGTCGCCCTGGGACTTTACAACAATCAGATTGGGACCGAGGAGATCGTGCTGGTGGCTGAGGTCGAGAGCCAGGAGCTGTTGCAAAATGCGTCCGCCATTGAGGGCGAGCTCCGCAGCCTGATCATGGCCAGCGCCGGCGTGGCCGTTCCCAGGATCGTTCTGAAGCCGCCCAAGTGGATCGTGAAAAGCACTGCCGGCAAGCCGGCTCGTTCGGCGACTCGCGAAAAGCTGCTGCGCGAGAATCCGGAACTTTGCCGAGAGGCTGACTCGTGACCACAGAAGAACAGCAGATGGTGGAGTACATCACGCAAATGCTTCGCAAGCCTGGCTTGCAGATCGACGAAAGCACGCGGCTGGTTTCGGGAGGGCTGATCGATTCGATGAGCCTGGTGGACCTGCTGGGCAAACTCGAGGATCTCACCAGCACGCGAATTCCTCCCGGCAAAGTGCAACCCAAGGACATGGACACGGTGGCGCTGATGTTCGCGACGGCACGACGGGTGGGCAAGCCGCGCAATTGAACCTATGGCCACAGCAGTCAAAGTCACAGCCGGCGCAGACGCGGACGCTCCACGGCAGAAGCGCCGGCGGCGCATTAAATTGGCGCTCTTCGCGGGAGCGCTGATCCTCAGCCTCGCTGCATTTGTCGGCGTTGACTATTTCTATAGCGCCGCGGTTCTGTCTGCGGCAGTCAGCGGCGGGCCGCATGGCTTCTGCTTCAGCCGTGATCCCGTGCGTAGCTTCGCGTTTCAGCCCAACTGCTCCTGCATCCGCCCCTGGCTGGGGAACGCCTACGACTTCAAGACCAACAGCCTGGGCTTTCGTGACGAGCGCATCCGGGAAGTTGCGCCGAGTGATCCCCGGCCCCGCATCCTCATCCTGGGTGACTCCGCACCGGAAGGAATGACCAGTTGGCAGGACAGCTTCATCGGGCGCATCGCCGCGAAGTTTCCGCAATATGAGTTTCTGAATGGCAGCGTGGAAGGCTATTCGCCCTCCAATTACTTGAACACCGCGAGAATGGTGGCGCAAAAAGGCGTCGACTTCGATGAAGCTCTCGTGTTCATCGATATCTCCGACGCCCAGGACGAAGCGGCGTTTTTCGAGGATGCGGACTCATCTGGCGCTGTGGTTAAGACCAGCACCAAGTTGTCCAAGGCCAGTGAATATTCCACTCTGCGGCTCTGGATCAACAACCACCTGCTGCTGACCAATGATGTCTTCCAGTTCTTTGAGAAGGCGCTGGTGAGCTTGGGATGGTACCACCTTGATTTAGGGCACGGGGGTAACGAATTCGACCTCGAGCGCTCGGCCTGGACCTATCGCAAAGTTTCCGACACCGAGCCCTATGAGATCGGTTATGCGCCATTGGGACTGGAACGAGGCATCGCTAAAGAGAAGACGAAGATGGACAGCCTCTGGCGAGAGCTTGGCGCGCGCGACATTCCGATCAGCGTGGTGGTTTACCCGTGGCCGGCGCAACTGGCGCATGACAGCGTGGATTCGCGGCAGGTACGCATCTGGCGCGATTGGTGCCAGGGCAAATGCAAGCGTTTCATTACACTGTTTCCCGCCTTCTTCTCGATCAAAGAACAGTGTTCTCCACTGCAGCCCGGCTGCTGGTATCTGAACGACTTCATTTTCGGCGACACCCACTACAACTCTGCCGGGGATGCCGTGGTTGCAAGCACCATCAGTCAGAGCTTGATAGCAACTCCGCCAACGAAGCGTCAGCCGGCGCCGGCGGCCCAGGAAGTAGCGCCGAATCCGGCCGAGCCAGGAGTCGCGGCCAGCGGGAGCCAGAGGCAACCAGTAAGTGCGCAAACAGCAGACGGGTTTCGAACGCTGCTGTACGTTACTGCACTTTTGCTGACGCTGCTCGTCGCAATAAAAGTCCGGTCTCAGCGCGTACGGCAGGCGGTCCTGCTCGTCGCCAGCTATGGACTGTATCTCACTTGGGGTGCCTGGTTCTTGGCGGTGCTGTTGGCTTCAACCATGGTTAACTTTGCGGTTGGGCGATGGCTGAAGCGTCAGAACTCGGCGCTGGTGTTATGGATTGGTCTCGGCTTCAATATTGCGCTGTTGGCGATCTTCAAGTATCTGCCTGGCGTGGCCGTCTCCATCCCC